>CAZQTQ010000092.1:8897-12462 GCA_964596025.1 uncultured Rickettsiales bacterium | reverse complement strand
GCCGAGCAGTAGGGGCCGCACGGAACGGGTCGCGGGCATGGCGCGCTTTGGCCTCAGGACCCGGCGGAGTCGTCGTCGCCGCCGGCCGAGTCGTCGTCGCCTGCCTGGTCCCCGATAACGACGGAAGCGCGGCCCTCAGGGCCCTCCACCTGGTTGTCGCTGGCTCGGACGACGCAGGTCCACTCCTCGCCGTCGCGGGTCTGTGCCGCAGGCACGACCAGGGTCTCCATTCCGGTGGAGAGGCCGTCGATGGTCCAGTTGGTGCGGTAGGTGATGGGATCTCCGTCCGGATCGGAGGAAGGCGTCTCGACGACGCAGGTCAGGTCGTCGTCGGTGGTCGGCTCTGCCGGCTGAATGGTGATGCCGGGGGCAGTCGGCGGGCTGTTGAGTTCCCCGCACCCAACCGCGACCAGGACCAGAACCAAGAGCGATGACCAGCGCATGGTCTCAGTCTAGCAGCGCTCGGCCCGGAAACCCCTGCTACCTTGAGCGCCGATGACCGCTCCGAGCCCCAAGCGTCGCGGCCGCCTCTGGCCCCTCTCGGTCGCCCCCATGATGGGGGTCACCGACCGGCACTACCGCTTCTTCATGCGGCAGATCACGCGGCACACCTTGCTGTACACGCCGATGATCACGACTGGCGCGCTGCTCGAGGGGGACGGCGAGCGTTTCTTGGACTTCAGTGAGGAGGAGCACCCCGTCGCGCTGCAGTTGGGGGGTGAGAACCCGCTGGCCTTGGCGCGATGTGCCGCGTTGGCGGAGCAGTGGAACTACGATGAGGTCAACCTCAACGTCGGTTGCCCCAGCCCCCGCGTGTCCACGGGGAGCTTTGGTGCGAGCCTGATGCTCAGCCCTGAGCGCGTTCGCGATGCGGTGGCAGCCATGCGTGAGGCCTGTACCCTCCCCGTAACTGTCAAGACCCGCATCGGGGTCGACGAGAAGGACCGCTACGAAGACCTCGTCGACTTTGTTCGCACGGTGGAGGAGGCGGGCTGCGACCGGTTTACGATCCACGCTCGGAAGGCCTGGCTTTCTGGCCTGAGCCCAAAGGAAAACCGGACAGCGCCCCCCCTCCGATATGCCGAGGTCCATCGGCTCAAGGCCGAGCTTTCGCACCTCGCGATCGAGATCAACGGAGGCTTCCTGACGCTGGATGCGGCCCAGGAGCAGCTGTCGCAGGTCGATGGGGTGATGATGGGTCGGGCGGCAGAGAACGACGCCTATCTCTTCGCAGAAGCCGACCGCCGTTTTTTTGGCAGCCGGGAACCTCCCACGACTCGGCGTGCAGTGGTCTACGCCATGCTCCCCTACATCCGCCAGTGGCTTGACCGGGGTGAGCGCCTCCACCGCCTCGTCCGTCCCATGCAGAGCCTGTTTGCAGGGCAACGTGGCGCCCGGGCTTGGCGCCGTTTTCTCAGCGTTGACTGCCAGCGCCCGGAGGCGGACAGCGCCGTCTTCGAGGCGGTTCTCGACCGCTTGCCCGATGAGTCGAAGAGTCCACTGGGAGCGGCTGAGGACGCCGCCGGCGGCGCAGAAACCGTCCGCGAACAACGCTGCTAGGCCGGAGACCCGGCCACCTTTTGAGACTCTACGCCCGAGTGTCCCGGACCTGCTAGAGTTTTCATTCGCTGGGACCTGGACCCGCCAGCGTGTAGGAGGAGAGCTGGGACCTGGACCCGCCAGCGTGTAGGAGGAGAGCATGGCCGAGTACACCCAGAGCCGTCGCACCTTTCTGACTGTCGCCAGTACTGGTGTAGCCGCTGCCAGCGTCGGCATCGCCGGCGGTTGTGCCTCGGGGGATGCAGGGGAGCAGAGTACCGGCCTGAACGTCTCCAGCATCGGCGAGGGGGACGCGGTAGTGACCGGCGACAACAGCACCGTCGTGGTCATGCGGGACTCCTCCGGCGTCTATGCGATGAGCCTCGTCTGCAAGCACCTTGGCTGCACCATCAGCAGCACCGCCGGCACGGTCAGTGGCAGTGCGATTGAATGCCAGTGCCACGGCAGCACCTACGACGGGGTGGGCGGCAACACCGGTGGCCCCGCTCAATCGCCTTTGGACCACCTCGAGGTGACGATCGACGAGGAAGGCAACGTAACCGTCAACGCGGACAGCGTGGTGGATGCGGATACCCGGGCAGAGGTCGCTACCGCCTAGGCGCCGGCCGCTCGGCTGTCTCAGGCCTTCGGCAACGCTTGGGCTTGGCTTTTGGCGGACCTTTCGTGGATAGCGGCGTACCCCCAAGACCGACCCCTTCGCGGCTCACCGCCGTCCGGGTTCTCGACCATTGGTATCCCGTCTGCGAGTCCAAGAATCTTCGGGCGGGACTTGTCGCGCGCGAGCTATTCGCCCAGCCCTTGGTGCTTTTCCGGGATGCGGAGGGTCGTGCCTTTGCTTTGCTGGATCGCTGTCCCCACCGAAGCATTCCCCTCAGTCAGGGCCGCTTGGTCGACCGTCGCTTAGAGTGTGGCTACCACGGCTGGCAATTTGATGGCGACGGCACTTGCCTCCAGATCCCGGGTCTCTGCGGGGGGAGCCCCGGCAAGGCGCATCGAGCCACCCCCTTCTCGACTCGGGAACACGACGGACTCATCTGGGTCTGGGGCCGAGCCGATTCCGAGCCTACGAGGGAGCCCTTCACCTACCCGGAAGTCGGTGAGGGCTACACCTCGGTTCGCGAGGTGGTCGAAGCCGAGGGTGGTCTGCATGCGACGATCGAGAACGCTCTGGATGTGCCGCACACCGCCTTCTTGCACCGCGGCCTGTTCCGAGGATCGGGCACAAGAAACCGCATTAAGGTGGTGGTGACCCGCAGCGCAGACCGGGTCCAGGCACAGTATCTGGGAGAGCCCCGGCCGGAGGGGGTGGTTGGTCGCCTGCTCTCGCCCTCGGGAGGGGTCGTGGATCACTACGATCGCTTCATCCTCCCCAGCGTCTCGCAGGTGGAGTACCGCATCGGCACCGAGAACCACATCCTCGTGACCGCCGTGGGCTGCCCAGTCTCGGACTTCCGAACCCGGCTCTATGCCCAAGTGCAGTACCGCCTGAGGCTGCCCGGATGGTTGGTTCGGCCCGTGATCACGCCGATCGCCCGCCACATCTTCCGTCAGGACGCGGTCGTGCTGAAGCGACAGAGTGAGGCAATCCGGTGCTTTGGCGGCGAGCGTTTTGCTTCAACCGAGTTGGATGTTCTCGGCGCGCAGATCTTGCGCCTCATGCGCAAGGCCGCCGAGCCAGCGGATTCGGAGGATGCAAACGAGGACCCGGACGCCCAGTGGCGACGGGAGCTGGAGATGGAGGTCTAGATCAGGCGAACGGGCGGGAGAGGCCTAGCTGGTGCTGTCGTCGTCGTCGCCCATGTCCATGGCCATGCAGTGCTGCATTCCGGTGTCTTCCATCGTCATGCAGGTCTGACCTTGTGGGCAGTCCACAGCAGCTTCCCAAACCCCCCCGACGCAGGTCTGGACTTGGTCACCGGAGCACTGGGTTGCGTTCTCGGTGCAGGCCTCGGTGTTGGTGCAGGCCACGGCTAGAGCCAAGGCTGTGCCGAGGGTACCGGCGAGT
>CAZQTQ010000092.1:4303-8887 GCA_964596025.1 uncultured Rickettsiales bacterium | reverse complement strand
GAGTGCGAGTCGAAGCAGCGTCATGGGGGACTCCTGTGGGGGAGGAAGAAAGGTAGACGGTTTCGTCGAAGGTGTCGATTCTGAACCTGTGCGGCGGCCACTCCGCGCGGGTATACTCGGCGCCCTCGTCCGTAGGAGCTGAAGATGGGGCGCCGGTTTGCGGGCGCCTGCTTCGGTGGGATTGAACCTTGGAGTGCTTGCATGTTTGGTCGGAAGCCCGGACGTCCACCCGGACCCGGTGGGGGGCGGGGCCCCGCCAAGCCCGGAGGCCGGAGTTCCGGCGGTCCTGGCAAGCCCAGGCCGCGAGGACCCAGCGGCCCGGCCTTCCCCGGTCGAGGCACCCGCCGTGGCCCGACTCTGCAGGCGGGCTCATCCCCTGCCCAATCGCCCCATCCTCCCGCCTCGGCCGCCCCGGAAGGCACCGACGTTACCGATTCCGAAATTCCAATTGTTGAAGCCGGGCCCTACGAGGATGAGGAGGCGGTCGCCGGCTTCGGGATGCTGTGGGACGAGGCTGCGGAGACCGGCCCCGTCCATGCCCCAGTCCCCGCGCCTGCGCCGGATTCGCCGGAGGTCTTAGAGTCCATCGAGTTGGAGGGGGACGGGGCCTCTTTCGAGGTGGGGCCTGAGCATTACGAATCCGTCGGTGTGGAAACGGCCCGGAGCGCGCCACTGAGCCAGGACCCGGTTCAAGTCGCGGCTGTGGTCGACGCCCTCTATTCTGGCCGCGACGCGTTCTTCCGCTACGTGCGTAGGGTCGGCGATCTGATGGAGCCGCCCTCCGGAGCATTCGGGGTCAATCAATGCCTTCGCGATGTTCTGGATGCCTCTATGCAAGCTCCTGGGGGCAACATTGTCGTCGTGGAGCAGCAGGTCCGCCGGCAGGGTGACGCCCCAGCTCCGCGTCACTTTTGCGGCTTTGTCTCGAATCGCCTCATCCGCCGCCTGTTGCCCTACCGAGTTGGGCTTCAGGGCTCTGTCGAACCCAACGAGATGCTGCTGCGACAGAGCCTGGGCGCCTACGCCGAGTTGTGTGCGCCGCCGCCCGCCATCCGGCCCTATACCCCCATCCTTGAGGCTGTCGATCGCCTGTGGGAGGAGGGGGCGGACGTCCTCCCGGTGGTCCAGCCCGTTTCGGAGTCGGAGTCTGAGTTCGTGGGCCTTCTCAGCCGGGAGCGTGTGATCTCCTGCTTCCTGCGGATGGAGACTCTGCGACGCCTCCGAAACGTTCGGGCCCGGGGCCCGCGGATCATGGACGCCATGAGGGGCGAGGGAGGGGGCGTCCCCACCGAGGTTCTCTTGGACTCGGTGGTCGTACAGGTCAGCGATGTGATGCGGGAACACGTACCGGTGGTGGCGGCCGAGGCGGCGCTCTCTGATGCGATCGCGATCATGCAGTCCGAGAGGCTGCGGGCCTTGCCCGTGGTCGACAACGGGGCGCTCATCGGCATGGTCAGTGATACCGACATCGTGACTGCCTTGCCTCCCCCGGAGATCTCCTTCCTCCAGGGGCTTCCGGCTCGGGAGCCGCGCTTCTTGGACCACCTCTTCCTTCTGGACCCCGCCGACGGCGACCTTTCCCAAGCCCTGAGCCACCGGGTGACTTCGGTGATGCAGCAGAACCCCATCGCCGAAACCAGCGACAGCCGCTGGGTGGATGCGGCTGAGGTCCTCTACAGCGAGGACAGCCCAGGGCGTGCCCTGCCTGTGGTTGGAGAGACCGAGGATGCGGTGCAGGGGCTGATCACGGAGCGGGAAATCCTCGGCGTGATCTTGGCTGTAGGCGGTATGGCCTAGCTCAGCCCCTCGGCGACTCGCCCCAGCGAATGCCGCCGCCGAAGGTCCACCGTACCGAGGACTCGGACCACAGGGCGGCCTGGCTGTGGGCTGTGGGGCCCGTCTCGACCCGAAGCCATCGGCCGCGTGCGTCGACGCGGGCGGACAGGAAGAGGGGGCCGTCTTTGGGAGCCCAGCGCACCGACATGCCCCCACTGATCTCGTTCGGGAGTTGGTAGCCCGGAAGGATGCCGGTGGCGATTTCGACCTCGGCCGTGCAGCCCTGCGGCAAGTCCAGGGCCACGGCAACAGCGGCGGTGAGGAGGCCGGCAACCAGCGTATGGGACGTCGCTACCTGCGGCTCGATTCGGTGCAGAAAGCGCCCCGTTCGCAGGCCTAGGCCCAGCGCCGGGCGCAACCAGGCCGTGACCGTGCCTCGCCTGAGGGGGACGCGGGCGTGGAGCGAAGCGCCGAACTGGAGGTGAGGACCGCTGGTTTCGGCGGCGAAGGGACCGCCTAGGGGGAGGCCCGGGCTCAGGCTGGCGGCGACCGAGCCACCGAAGTACCAAGAGCCCGGGTAGGCGGAAAAGCGCAGGGCCAGGCCGCCTGCGGCGCCGACTTCGTCGCGATCCAGGGGTCCCACTGCTTTGGCCGACCCGTGCTCACATCGCTCGCTCAGTGGGCTGCAAGGCAGTTGTTGGATGTGCATTCGGCCGATGGTGCCGCCTACCTCCAGCCAACCGTCGCCGAGGGGCCGGGAGACCCCGCCAAGAGCGGGCCTGGTTGGGGTCGTCACCCGACTGCGGAGCAGCTTGCCTCGGCGTCTGCGACCCTCGCGCAGGCGCTCCCACAGCTCGACAGCTTCTCGGCTTGGTGCGCTTCCCTGGGTGCGATCCAGGTAGCTAGCTACCCAAGCCCTCGCCGTCTTCGGGCGGCCCGTCCCCTCGTAGGCCAGCGCGGTGACGACCATCGCTTCAGCGAGCCGGGGGTCGAGCGTGCGGGCTGAACGGGCCGACCGGAGGGCCCGCTCCCATCGGCTCTCACTCAGTTCCTGTCGGGCGAAGCTGAGCTGGCGGTTGGCTTCGGCCTGGGTGCCCGCGGTGGGGGGGAGGGGAGCGGCCTGGACGGCCTCGACGAAGAGGACGACGGCGAGGGCTGCGAGGAAGATGCCGAGGCTCTGTCCGCGCTCCAGGCGGACACGACAGCGGCCTTGGGGGCTGGTGCGCCTGCGGCGTAGGGCGACCGGGACGGCGATGCTCAGGGCGAAGATGGCGAGGAAGCCAGCAGCTGGGGCGCCACCCGACATCGAACATCCGCCGTCGATGCGGGGTTGGGGGCCGGTGTTGGGGAAGTAGAGGAACTCGTCGCAGTCCTCTTCCAGTCCGCCGGCAGCGAGGATCTCTTCGCAGAGCAGATCCCCCTCCTCTCCGAAGTCGGTGGCGGTGGCGGCGTGGGCCGGTCCCAGAGAGGCGCCGAGGAGGAGGACGAGGACGGGGAGGAGGGCCCAGAGATGGCCGAAGTCCATCGGGTTGATGAGCTGCGCGGGTGGGTGGCGGTCGGAAAAACGGTTCATTCAGGGCTCCTAAGTCGGGGTGGGTTCGACTCAACGGCGCTCCCTGCGTGCCCGGGTCAGCTTTTTGCTAGGCTTCCCGCTTTCAGCCGGAGGACGCTTAATGAGCGCTTGTCCCTGCGGGAGCGGCGACTCCCTGGATCTTTGCTGCGGTCCCTACCTCGTGGGTGAGGCCCTACCCGAGACTGCCGAGCAGCTGATGCGTTCCCGCTATGCGGCGTTTTGCATCGCCAAGCTGGACTACGTCCTCGAGACCCACGACCCCGCGACGACCTCGGCGGTCGATGAGCAGGGTCTGGATACCTGGATGCGGGACTCGGAGTGGTTGGGACTGGAGATCCACGAGACCGAAAAGGGCGGTCCTACGGACGAGTTCGGCCGGGTGAGCTTCACGGCACGCTTCCGGCGGGGGCATGAGCGCCACAGCCACCGCGAGGACTCCGTCTTCCGCAAGGTGGACGGACGCTGGTACTACGTCGACGGAAAGTTGGGTGGGGAGCCGATCCGGCGCGAGCAGCCCAAGGTAGGGCGCAACGAGCCCTGCCCTTGTGGGAGTGGCAAGAAGTTCAAGCGCTGCTGCGGCAAGCTGGGCTGAAGCCGCCGCCGGGCCACTGTGTCCGGGGCGCTAGTCGATCCACTCGAGCAGCTTGTCCGCGGGGCGAGCCACCATGGCCTTTCCGTCCAACAGAGCAATGGGGCGTTGAAGCAAGGTCGGATGCTGGGCCATCAGTGCGACGAGGATCTCGTCGTCCTCCTGACCGGTCAAACCATTCTCCTTGTAGGCCGGGTCCTTGGTGCGCAGGACGTCCTTGGGACGGAGGGCGAGGCGCTCGAGTACCGAGCGGATCTCAGCAGCACTCAGCGGATCCTCGCTGTACTCGCGTAGGTCGAAGGGGACGCCCCGGTCCTTGAGCAAGGCGACCGCCTTGCGACACGTGCCTCAGGTCTTCTTGCAGATGAGCTCGAGCATGCTGGCCTCCAGGGGGACCCGAATGCTACCTGGAGTGGGGAGATCGCACGAGTGGGAAGGGGTGGAACCCCAGGGATTTCGCGGCGCAGTTCAGACGTGTTGTAGTGAGCATTCATTTCGAACACGACCTGGAGGATGGGATGTCTCTTCGCCGAATTTGTGGCTTTTTTGCGCTCTTGACGCTGGTCTTGGCTCCGGTCGGTTGCGGAGACACCGAAGGGCCTGGAGACGACGACACGACGGCCGGCGACGATGATGCGGGCGACGA
>CAZQTQ010000092.1:0-4203 GCA_964596025.1 uncultured Rickettsiales bacterium | reverse complement strand
CGACGATGATGCGGGCGACGACGACGCGGGCGACGACGACGCGGGCGACGACGACTCCGGCGATGACGACGATTCGGGGGACGACGACGACGCGGGCGACGACGACGACTCCGGGGGCGGCGACGACGACGACTCGGCCGCTGCAGTCGACAGCGACGGGGATGGCCACAACGCTGATGTCGACTGCGACGACAGTGATGCCGACGAGTTTCCCGGTCAGCAGTGGTATTTGGACGACGACGACGACGGCCAAGGCTTGCTCTCGGGCGTGGTCACCTCGTGCGAGGATCCGTCTACCGGCGACGATACTTACGTCTTGAACTCCGATGATTGCGACGACGCCGCTGACACCGTCTACGACGGGGCCAGCGAGCTCTGCGACGGGCAGCTCAACGACTGCAGCGGGACGCTCTCGGCGGACGAGTCGGATGGAGATGGCGATCTGTACGTCGTCTGTAGCTCCTGGGTGGGGGCATCGACCACGATCTTGGGTGGAGACGATTGCGACGACACCGACATCAACGAGTTCCCCGGTCAGCAGTGGTATCTGGACGGCGACCGCGACGGCTACGGTACGAACGCGACCGTGATCACCCAGTGCGAAGATCCCTCGACCGGCGCCATCACCTACGTCCTGAACGACGACGACTGCAACGACAGCGAAGCCGCGGCCTACGACGGTGCTACCGAGCTCTGCGATGGCATCGACAACGACTGCCTCAATGGCATCGATGACAACGTCGTCTACAGCAACTACTACGCGGATTTAGACGGCGACGGCCAGGGCGACATCAACGACGCCAGTCCGACCAACGACTGTGTGCCTCCTGTGGACACTGCAGCCAACAACACCGACTGCGACGACACCGACGACACGGTCTACGACGGAGCTACCGAGCTCTGCGACGGGCAGCTCAACGACTGCAGTGGGACCCTCTCGGCGGACGAGACGGACCCAGACAGCGATTTGTACGTCGCTTGCAGCTCTTGGGTGGGTCCCACGGGCACGATCCTGGGCGGTGGCGACTGCGACAACACCGCCACGGGCGGAGCCTCCACTCCAGGCGGTACTGAGGTGTGTGACGCGATCGACAACGACTGTTTGGATGGGGTCCCCGCAGACGAGGCCGATGACGACAGCGACCACTATGTGGAGTGCACCCCTTGGGTGGGTAGCTCTGCAACGCTCTTCGGCGGCAACGATTGCAATGACGGCAACGATACGGTTTGTCCCGATGCTGGCCTGTGTCCCGAGGTCTGCGACGGCCTGGACAACGTGTGCGACTCCGTCACACCAGCTGACGAGGTGGATACGGACACCGACGGCTATTTGGAGTGTTCCAACTACGTGGGCGACTCGACCTTTGACGGTGGAGATGACTGCGCACCTTCCGATGGGGCCATCAACCCGGGTGCCGCCGAAGCTTGCGACGGGGCCGACACGGACTGTGACTCAGCCACCGATGAGCTCATCTCTGCGGATGCGGACTCCTACTCGGTCTGCGGTCCTGACAACACCGCCGATACAGGTGATGAGGACTGCGACGACACCGACGCCAGCGTCAACCCGGGTGTGACCGAGAACGACACCGAGGGCAACCGCAGTGACGGTGTAGACAACGACTGCGACGGGGCTACGGATGAGTATGCCTTTGGCGAGATCTTTACCTCCGTCGTTAGCTCCAACTGCGGCTGCCATTCTGGCTCGAGTCACTCCACCGGTTTCGCCTTTAACAACAGCCAGACCACGCTCTACGACAAATGGGTGGGAGGCCCCGGCACCGGAGTGGCTTCCTCCGAGGTTCCCACTGTGGACCGGATTGAGCCGGGTGATTCGACGCAGAGCTACGTCATGCACAAGCTGGACGGTACCCAGACCAGCGTTGGCGGCTTCGGAAGTCAGATGCCGGCGTCTGCTGGCTGTTGTCTGAGCCTAGACGTGCGGGACGGCATCCGGGCCTGGATCAACTCCGGCGCTCCGAACGATTGATTCCCGGTCCGATCCGGCGGGGGATGCGCTGAACTCGGGACAGAAGCCGCGAGTAAACGGCGTGCTTCGCCGGTGTCGATTGGGTGACGTCAGAACTTCGACACCTGTTGGGCGATCGGCCAGCATCCGGCGGATGGATGGTGGATCGACGTAGTCCTAAGGCTCTGTAACCTAAGCACTTTTCAATCTTGGCACGCCCCCTGCACTGCTGGTCAGCAGGAGGCAAGAGCCATGAAACCGCAGCCCATCCAATGGACCGAACAGGCCCAAGCGCTTCAGGCGCTGGAGGCCCTAACGATGGAAGGGGCCAACGAGCCCACCCGTCGCCGTCCTGACCAAAGCCGCACGGGCAACCGTGCTTTGTTGCGCCTCGCCAACGGCGAAGAAATCCGCTGCGAGGTCGACGCTCTTTCTTCCGAGGGAGCCTATCTCGTCCGGTCCTCATCGACAGCCGTCTCCCCCAGCCTGCGGGCCGGGGACCGGCTGACCGCCTATATTTTCCGACCCGGAGCCAGCCACATCGGTGGTGTGTCCATCACCGCCGAGGTGGCTCGAGTTGAGTCCGGCGGAGGGCCGGGCATCGCCTTGCGCTTTGCTCGCCCTACCCAGAGCCCGCCGACTCACATCTCTGCCAACCCCTTTGCCATCGACATCGATGATGACGAGGGGATTCCTGAGAACGAGGCGAATGCCTGGTCCCAAGGCATCACCATTTCGCGATCCGCCGGTCTCACCACGACTCAGGCGGTAGCGGTCAACACGAAGAACATCCTTCGTCCGGTGATCTGGGCAGGTGTCATTGGCGTGAACGTGGGGCTCGTGCTGCTGGTCAACCAGTGGCTTAGCACGCTTTTTTAGACCGGTCCCTTTTCCTCCTGGGATGGGTGTTCGTCTGCAGCGGAGGGCTTCGGCCCTCCGCTGCTCGTTCTGCCTGCGGATGGGCTGACCCCTCAGAAGAGGTGGTTGATATCGACGTAGACGCCGAGCCCGTCCGGAGACCAGCCCACATCGGCACGAATGAGGAAGGCCTGGCCAAGCTGGACCCGGAGCCCGCCGCCGGTGCCTAGCTTGATGCCGGCGCCATAACCGTCGAGCTCCGGCCGCCCGTCGTAGTCGGCCCAGACCCGCCCCAGATCGAGGAAGGCCAGGGCCCCGATCGCCACCTGCTGTCCGAAGAGCGGGAAGCGGACGAAGGTCCCTCGCAGCTCCAGGTTCGCGAGCAATTTGGCCTTGCCGTGGTAGCGCTGAATGGGAATGCCTCGTCCTGATCGGGTCCCGCCGGGGCCGTTGTCCGGCTGGGTGCCCCCGAAGCGACTCCACTCGTAGAAGGGAGGACGTCCGAAGAGGAGGTCGGCCATGACACGGCTCGCAAACACGATCCAGTGCTTGTGGATGGGAACGTAAAACCGGGCGGTCGTGTTCAGAGCGGCCATTCCTTCGGGCTGGGGGAAGCTCGGACCGAATCGGAAGGATATTTCGTGGAACATGCCCTTGGACGGGACCAGCTCGTGGTCACGGGTGTCCCAGGCGAGTCCTACGGCGCCTTCCAGGCGTCCGTGCATCTCGGTCCCAACCAGCTGATCTTTGACCCAGGGTCCCGAGGCGCCCGCCAGATCGTCTTCGAGGACGCTGCCCTCGTAGAGGGAAATCCAGTTCCAGGTGACCGACAGGCCCCCGAAGAGGAAGAGATCGTGGGGCAGGGTCAAGCGCAGGTCGGTGCGCAGCCCCGGCTGGATGTGGTCGTACTGCTGGACGCGGCGGGCCTTGGCCCAGGCTTGGCGATTCGTCTTGCGGTCGATCTCTTCCCAAGTCTTGCGGTCAGGCGCTGCGTTGCCCAGCCCGTAGTAGCCGGCGTTGGAGATCCGCAGAACGTACAGGCGGGTGTGCAGGCGGAGGGCGCCCCCGGCAAGGCCCGGGAAGTCGAGGTCGAGAAAGTGGTTTTGCTTGGGCACCCACAGGCCGCCTTCGGGCTTCTCGCTCAGGAAAAAGTAGGCCTGGGCGGTGCCGCGGAAGCGGTAGGGGTCGAAGCGGGGGTCGAAGCGGGCTGAGTTGAGGATGAGGCCGAGCCCCAGCCCCAGGTCCGAGTCGAAGGAGACGGCTGGTAGGACGTTGAACTCCCAGCGCAGCGGGCGGTTCGGGTCCTTGCGACCTGAGCTGGACTTCCGGGTCTTGCGCTGCCGCTTTGTGGCCACTCGTCCTTCTTCTTCGGGAGT
>CAZQTQ010000091.1:0-12572 GCA_964596025.1 uncultured Rickettsiales bacterium | reverse complement strand
GGTCTCGAGTTGCTCCAACCAGATGCCGTCTTGGTCAATGCGTCCGAGGATGTTGCGGTCCGCACTGCACGACACGCCCACCCCCACGGGGCAGGAGGCGCCGTGCCGAGGAAGGCGGATCACGCGGACGTCGTGGCAGAAGTACTTTCCGCCGAACTGGGCGCCGATGCCGGTCTTTCGCGTGAGCTCCAGGACCTCAGCTTCCATGGCGCGGTCGCGGAATGCTCGCCCTTGGGTGTTGCCGCTGGCCGGTAGGTGGTCGTAGTAGCCCGTGGATGCCAGCTTGGTGACCTTCATCGTCATCTCAGCCGAGAGACCCCCGATGACCAAGGAGAGGTGGTAGGGCGGGCAGGCGGCAGTTCCCAGCTTGTGGATGGCCTGCCAAACGAATTCTCGAAGGCTCGCGGGCCGGAGGAGCGCCTTGGTCTCCTGGTAGAGGCTGAACTTGTTGGCCGAGCCCCCCCCTTTTGCGACAAAAAGAAACCGGTACTCAGCTCCCTTGCCGGCAAAGAGGTCGATCTGGGCCGGGAGGTTGGTGCCTGTGTTCTTCTCTTCGTAGAGCGAGAGCGGAGCGACCTGCGAATAACGGAGGTTGCCCTCCCCGTAGGCGCGGTAGACCCCGCGGCTCAGGGCCTCCTCGTCCGACCCGGTGACCAAGACCCGGTCCCCCCGGGTGCCGTGGATGGCGGCCGTCCCGGTGTCCTGACAGCCCGGAAAGATCCTCTCGGCGGCGATGATGGCGTTCTCGAGGAGATCCCGGGACACGATGCGGTCGTTGTCCGAGGCCTCCGGATCCCGGAGGATCGAGGCCAAGCTCTCCAGATGGCGGGGGCGGAGCAGGTGACTGACGTCAGTGAAGGCCTCGCTGGCGAGGCGCGTCAAGGCCTCCGGAGAGACCTGAAGGAAGGGCTGTCCCCCGAACTCGATCGCTTCGACTCCTTCGGTCCCAAGGTGGCGAAAGGGCGTCTCATCGAGTCCTTTCTGGAAGAGCGGTTCGTAGTGGAAGGCGGGCATGTGGGGATCTCCGGGCGCCTAGAGGCCTGCTTCCAGGACCTCCCATAGGGTTGGGGCGTTGGCGAGGGGGTAGGTGTAGTCCGGGTCGCCGCCGACCAGCGGCCAGTCGTTTCCGAGGAGGGCCAGGGTGATGCCGCTGTCGGGACGATGCCCCATCCAGCTGGCGAAGCCGGCCAGCGCCCCGTCGTGACCGCGCTCGATGGTGCCGTTGACGTACAGTTCGACGGCTCCGAGTCCCATCGAGCTTCCGTGGTAGGGCAGTGCATCGATCCAGTAGGTCTCGCGGGTTGCTTCGCTGAGCAGGGGACCGCGGAACAGCACATCGCCCCAGTGCGCGACGTCGGATGCGGTGGCCAGGATCGATCCGGCCCCAATCATCGCCGAGTGGTGCACCTGCTGAGAGCTGCTGAGTACCGTTCCGCCCCAGTGAGCCGCGGCGTACTCGGGCAGCGCCGCTGTCGGGTCGGGCGCCACTGTGTTCTCCAGCGAGGCGGGTGTGAGTACCCGCTCGGCGATGGCATCGTGCCAATCCAGCCCCGTGACCGCCTCGGCCACTAGGGCCAGCATCAGGTAGTTGGTGTTGGAGTATCCGCAGTCGGCTCCCGGATCGAACTCCAGGGGCTCGGCCCGGATGAGATCGACCAGGTCTTCGGTCTCCCAAGCACCGGTGGCGTCTTCCCGAAACGCTGATAGCTCCGTGAACTCCCCCAGGCCGGAGCTGTGGTTGAGGAGGTTTCGTATGGTGATCTCTGCGCCCCGACTGTGGGCATCGACGTGGTCGGACAGTGGGGTGTCGAGGCTGAGCGCGCCATCTTCGATGAGCAGATGGTTGAGGGCTGCGGTGTAGGTCTTGGTGATGCTCGCGATCTTGAAGAGGTCGTTGGTCTCCAAAGGTCGGTTGTCGGAGGTGCTGGAAACGCCCGAGGTGCCGGTCCAAGTCGGGTAGCCGGGCCGGAGAATTGCGGCCGAGAGGCCAGAGACGCCCATGTCTTCGCGGATGGCGTCCAGGGCATCTTGCAGGTCTTCGGCCAAGGCCGGGTCGAAGACCGCGTCCCCGGTGGAGGATGAGGAACCACCGTTGTCGTCATCGCCGGGGGTGGGATCGCAGGCGGCGAGGAGGAGGCAGAGGCCGGCGGTTGCGGTGAGGATCGAGAGGCGGGGCCGCCGCGGAAGGCGAGAACTTGCAGGGGCAGAGGTAACGTTTCTCACGGGCAGGACCATCGCGGCTGCTCTCTTCCAGCAGAAGGGAGGACAGGCTACAGCAGGTCGGCGACCTTCGCGCGGTTGACCTTCCCGCTGGGGGTGCGGGGAAGGGCCTTTACTACGGCGATCTCTTGGGGACGCTTCCAGGGTGCGAGGAGGGAGCGCAGCTGGAGGAGCAGTTCCGCGGGGTCCAGCTCCGCTCCTTCTTTGGGTGCTACCGCTGCCCACAGGGCCTCTCCCCACTCCGGATGGGGTCGGCCGAGGGCGCAGGCCTCCCCTACGCCGTCTAGGGCCCGAAGGGCCCGCTCGATCTCGGCGGGATGCACTCTCTCGCCCCCCGAGTTGATCTGTTCGTCGGCACGGCCCATCCACACCAGCTGCCCTTCGGGGTCGAGGGCCGCGAGGTCGCCTGTACAGAACCAGCCTGCGTCATCGAGGAACTCGTCCTCCGCCCCCAGAACCTCGGTTGCGAGCGTAGGGCCACGGATCCAGAGGACGCCGTTGCGCAGCTCCATTTCGACGCCAGGGAGGAGCGGTCCCACGGTGTCGGTTGCACCGACGGAAACCGGGAGTGCTGCAACTTCAGTGGCGATTTGGGCGCAGGTCTCGGTCATCCCGTAGGTACGGAGCAGCGGCCAACCCTGGCTGCGGGCTTCGTCCAAAAGATCTCGCCTCAGGCTGGCGCCGCCGACCAGCACGGCCCGGAGCCTCTCGGGGGCGGAGGGGGCGGATCCCGAGAGGATCCGGGCCAGCATCGTGGGTACGAGGGAGGCGAGGGTCGCCTCTTCACGTCGCATTACTTCGACCGCTGCGGGCCCGGAGAAGGGCTGTTCAGGCCAAAGGATCACCGCTGTCCCCGTGGCTGCGGCGCGCAGGAGGATGGAGAAGCCCCCGATGTGCGCCAGAGAGAGGCCCAAGAACCAGCGGTCGTCCTTCCGGACGCCGAGATGGGTCCAGTTTGCTCGGACTGCGGCATCGAAGGCTGCATGGCTCAGGACGACGGCCTTGGGGTGGCCGGTGGAGCCGGAGGTAAAGAGGATGGCGAGGGGGTGGCTGGGGGCTGTCTCGCGCCGCCGTGACGCGTCGCAAGCCCCCGGGGCTGGGCCCTCGCCCTCGCGATTGGTCCGATCGTCGGGTCCACTTTGGTGCTTGCTTCGGGCCTCATCGGCACGGAGCGAAGCGGAGAGGGCCTCCACCTCGCTGGCGTCGATCACTCGTTGTGCCGGTGCCAGCTCCAGCGCCCTCTCCCGATCGGCTGCAGACCACTGCGGATGCAGGAGGATGAGCGTCGTCCCACGGTCGATCGCTGCGAGAAGGAGGGCTACGACCTCTGGGTGGCGCACTGCGACCACGGCTAGGCGGTGAAGTCTCTGCTCGTCCAACCACCGCGACCAGCGGGCGCACGCCTCACCCATCGCGGACCAGGTCCAGCGGACATCGAGCGAGGCCAGGGACAGGCTCTGGGGCCGCTCCTCGGCGGGACCTCTCCAGGAGGGGAACGAGATCGAGGGGGCTTTGCGGCCTTCAGCGAAGGCATGCGTCGTCGGGAGGAAGGGGTAGGTCTTTCCGGGCTGGCTCGGCTTAGCTCGACGTTGAGGCGGCGCGGCCAGGGGACGCGGCGGTCCCTTCGGACGCAGAGCAAGGGCGGGGTGTGGGGCGATGCCATTGCCGTGTCCACTCGCGACATAGCGAGCCAGGCGCAGCAGGGCTGCGTAGGCGACCGGGCCCTCGAAACAGTGGCTTACTGCAGCCCACGCCCCAAAGCGGCGGGCCACCCGCCCCAGCGCGAGACAGGGCCGGACCCCGCCCAGGGTCGTCGGCTTCAGCAGGAGACCATGCACCTTCCGGTCTCGCAGCAGGGCGGGGAGAGCGCTTCGGCAGGACCGATCCTGGAGCGACTCATCGAGCAGGATTGGAATGGGAGACGCCCCAAGATCTGCCAAGAGGGGCCAGGGAAGGGGCTCCTCAATGCCTTCGGGTTCGAGCTCGGCGAGAAGGGCCAGCCGTTCTCGGCAGGCGTCGAGACTCCAGCTCTGGTTGACATCCAGTCGGAGCGCGACCTCGGGCCCGATCGCGGAGCGGAGCATGTACAGCGCACTCAGCTCCTCTTCGAAGGGATGCAGGCCAAGCTTGACCTTGAGGCCAGACGCTCCAGCCTCGCAAGCGACCCGGGCCTCGGCGACCCACTGAGCGGGCGCAACGGCGGGGAGAAGTTGGGTGCAAGCCAGCGGAGGGGTGGGCGGAGTCTCGCGGAGTCCGAACAGCTGCGCAGGGTCGCCATCCTGGCTCCACAGGTCTGCGAGGGCCGTTTCGGTCGCAAAACGAGCCGACGGACAGTCCTCGGGAAGGAGACGCAACAGGTCGTCCAGGGCCCCTCGTGCTCGCTGGGGCAGGCCAGGAAGGTCGACCTCCTTCCAAGGGATCGACGCCAGCGCGTCCTCGGCTTGCTGGAGCGATTCCGGGCTGTAGTTGGGGAGTGGCGAGGCTTCTCCCACTCCCACGCGCCCGCAGTCGTCTTCCAGGAGGAGGTGCAGGCCGGAGCGCTCCGACCAGTGGCTGTGGGCATTGCGGATCGGCCGCCCAAGGGGTGTGTAGAGGCGTTGTAGGCTGGCCTTGCGAAGTCTCATCGAGGACCGACGAAGAGCCCGAAGCTCAGGAGCAGTGAGAAGAGCAGGAGCAGGCGCGCGGTCTCGGCCAAGGACTGGTTGAGCTCCCGCCCCCTCCGGGCGAGTACGCGGCGGCGGAGCCCGTGGGCACTGGGGGCGAGACACCAGGGTAAGAGCACACAGAGTCCCCCGTGCGGGTGCACCGCGATGCCCAGTGGGGCGGCAAAGGCGAGGAGCATAAGTGCGCTCAGCTGGGCTTCGGCGGCCTGGCGGCCAAAACGGACGACTAGGGTTCGTTTGCCTGCGCTGCGATCCCCGGCTTCGTCGCGGATGTTGTTGACGACGAGCAGGACGGTAGCGAGGGCACCCACCGGAAGAGCACCTAGGAAAGCGATGGAAGGAACGGAGCCGTGCTGCACGAAGGCAGTTCCGCAGACGGCTACTCCTCCGAAGAAGACGAACACGAAGACGTCGCCCAGCCCGTTGTAGGCCAGCGGGTAGGGGCCACCGGTGTATGCGATGCCGACCGCAAAGATTGTCCAGCCAGCGACAGCAGCGAGGTAGAGACCACAGATGCAGGCCAGCCCGAAGACTGCTGCCATGCCCCAGCGCAACGAAGCCGGGCGAAGCAAGCCGGCTTGAGCGGCGCGAACCGGGCCCAGGCGCTCTGCGGTGTCCGCTCCCTTCAGGTGGTCGTACAGGTCGTTTGCGAAGTTGGTGCCCACCTGGATGAGTACTGCTCCCAGGAGGGCGGCAAGCGCCGGTCCCCATGCCAGACTGTCCACTGCGTGGGCGCAGGCTGTACCGACCGCCACTGGCGCGAAGGCTGCCGCGAGCGTTTTGGGCCGTGCGGCGAGTAACCATGCAGCTGCGGAGCCGGGCACCACAACAGGGACCCCGGTCCAGAAGGCCGAACCCGTCCTCGCAGTGCTCATCCCTGGCCCCCTGTCGAGGCATCGAACGGTTGCTGGGTGCCCACACCGGAGCGCTGCGTTTCGGGGGTCGCGGTCTGTTCTAGACTCTGCTTGGTCCGCGAGGCGGTAGGGAGGGCGCGGAGGTGTCCGGCAAGCAACTTCTCGACCGCGACGGAGGCGTCGACGGGGACCCGAACTTCCAGCAGCGTTGCGCCCCGTCGTTGCCAGGCAGCCCGCAGGGCCGGAAGGGGGTCGCTGCCCTCGGACAACGCGTAGGACTCCATGCCGAGCGCCTTTGCTACTGCGGCCAGGTCCAAGCGATGGGGCGTAGTCCAGGCGGTTCGGAACGCGTCCCCGATCCGGGGATGCTCGCCGAGGGGCAGGTGGTCGAAGATCCGCCCCCCGCGGTTGTTGAGCACACAGAGGACCAGAGGCTGCTCGAGCTGTTGGAGCTGAGGCAGGGCCAGGGCGTTGAGGTCGTGAAGCAGACTCACATCGCCCACCAGGAGGGCAGTGGGTCTCTTGCTTGCCACTGCCGCCCCGACCGCGCCCGATACCAGGCCATCGATGCCGTTCACGCCTCGCTGGGACAGCACGTGGACCTCATCCGGAAGCGTGGGGGACCAGAGGTCTGCCAGGCGGATTGCCAGGCTGTTCCCGAGTACAAGTGTCGCTGAGGCGGGTACGGTTGAGAGCAGGGCGCGGACTGCTCTGGCTTCTGAAGCCTTCCCGACCGCGGTGGACAGAACCTGCTCCCGGGCCGCCTCAAGGCGTAAGCACGCGCTGTGAATGGCCTCGGAGTAGTTCTTCGCCTCGTCGAGGCGCTGTGCCTCGTCCTCGTCGGATGCTCCCGCCGACTTGCCCAGCTGCGCGCACAGCGCTGAGAGACTGGATTCGATGGGCGCCCGCACCAGACCGTCGATCTGGCTGCTGGGATCGGGCCAGCCCTCCTCGGCGAGGACATAGAAGAGGCCAGTCTTGTGGTGATTGAGCCACTGCGCAAAGGCAGCAGAGGTCGGTGGGCGCCCCAGCTGGATGACGAGATCGGGAGGGGAGAGTTCGAAGGTCTCGGCCTCGGCAAAGAGAGTGTCGAGGCAGGATGGGACACCGGTCTTGGCGCCCCACTGGCTCGCGACGTCAGCGATCAGCGGATACCCCGTGAGTCGGGAAAACTCACGGGCCGCGCGGAGTGAGTCGCCCTGGAGAGTCGCCCCCGGACCAGCCACCACGAGACCCCGCTTCGCCTGCCGAATCGCTTGCCGCACGGTGCCCAACTCCGCTGCAGAGGGGGAGGTATGTGGACGCCCACGCGCGATGGGGCTACGGATGAGGAGGCGGTCAACCTGCTGGATGATGGCCTGCTCAGTCGGGGTCGAGGCGGCTACAGGCTCAAGCGGTTTGCGTGCCGGTACATTGAGGTGAACCACACCGCGCCGGGGCCACTGTGTTGCGGCTACGGCTTGGTTACAGAGGCGCCACAAGGCCCGCAGGGCCGGCTCGCTGGCGTCCGGCAGCGGGACGTCGAAGGCTGCAGCCACGTGTCGGCCGTAGAGATCTCGCTGATCAATTGTCTGAGGAGCACCACAGTGCTGGAGTTCAGGCGGCCGGTCGGCGGTGATTACCAGCAGCGGTAGGCCAGCCGCCTCCGCCTCGAGGACTGCGGGGAAGTAGTGCGCTCCGGCGGTCCCGGAGGTGCAGAGCAGCGCCGAAGGTCGGCCGCTTGTACGCACTTGGCCCAGGGCAAAGAACGAAGCACATCGTTCGTCGATCACCGTCGAGCAGCGCAGCTTGGGATGACCGAGGGCCGCAACAACCAGCGGCGTCGAGCGGGAGCCAGGGCTGAGGACGAGGTCCTCGATCCCGGCTTGCACGATCGAGCCGATGAGGAGTCGGGCCCACTCGGTCTGTACGTTGGCCGGAATCACGAGGCACCTCCTCCGTTGTGGAGGGCTCCAGCCGCAGTGGCAAGCTTCCAGCCGCACTCCTCCCACTCCCGGTCCGGTTCCGAACCGGCCACGATTCCAGCGCCGGCGAAGAGGTGGGCCTCTCCGGGGGTCAAGAGGATCGAGCGCAGGGCTACGAGGAACTCGCCATCGCCTTGGGCATCGAACCAGCCGAAGGGAGCGGCGTACCATCCCCGAGATTCGGCCTCATTGCGTTGAATCCACTGCAGGGCCGCAGCTTTCGGCAGCCCACCGACGGCTGGGGTCGGGTGGAGACGCTCGACTAGCTCCAAGACGTGTCGTTCGGCGGTGAGCTGGCCGGAGATCGGCGTGACAAGATGGGTCAAGTTCTGGAGTCTGCGGGCCACTGGGAGCGCCGGAGCTTCCAACTCTTCACACCACGGTCGGAGGCCTTCGAGGATCGAATCGACGACTACCCGCTGCTCCCAACGGTCTTTTTCGCTCCCGATCAGGCGTCCTCCGGCTTCACTGGGCGCGGTGCCAGCCAGAGCCTCGGTTCCGATCCGCAAACCCTCCTTCCCAATGAGACGCTCCGGGCTGGCGCCGAGGAAGGAGCAGCTGCCGTCGCGGATGGCGAAGAGGGTGGCAGTCGCTCCGTGTGGCCGCAGGGCCGAGAGCGCTTGGGCGAGACCGAGGTGCGGTGGTTTCGGCCTTTGAACGTGGCGGGCGTGCACCGCCTTGAGGAGATCGCCTCGATGGATTGCCTCGACCAGTGCCGCCGTCCGCTGGCACCAAGCCCGTCGCTCGCCGCCATCGGGGTCCGGAGCGTAGGCCGGCGCAGCTGCGGCCGTACCGCCCTCGATGCTCCCGGGTTGGGAAGAGGCCAGCTCGGCGTGCAACTGGAGCAGAGCCCCCAACTCCGCCTGCAGACGGTCACCTTCTCCGGAGTTCCGGTGGCAGATGCCAAGAAGGGTGGTTCGATCGCCGACGGAACGTAGCGACCATCGGGGAAGCCGGAAGAGTGCGTCCCCAAGCGGGCCCCACTCGGTCCCTTCCCTCTGGAGGGGTGCAAAGGAGAAGCCGCCCAAGAGCTGTGGTTGCTGGGCGTGGTCTGGAAGGGTGGGGAGTCGGTCTAACAGCTGAGCTGCCTGGTCCGCGACCGATGCGAAGCGCCCGACCCCCCGACTCACCAAGCGAGCCGTCTCGCCCAGTGCTAGGAGACTTGGTCCTCGAGGAGGAAGCCACAGGGCTACCTTGGAGGTGGGAAAGGCGTGCAGCAGGGCGTGGATGTCCGCGCGTGGAGCCTCCGCCTCAACCCGAAGCAAGGGGCCCCAGGGGCGCAGTTCGGCCGACTGGGTGCGGTCACGGCGTTTCGGCCGGCCGGTGCCTCGACCTTCGAATTGGGGTCGGGCGAAGCTCACGCGGGTACCTCCCCTTCGAAGAGCACACAGGCCCCAAAACCGAGCCGGTGAAGGTGCCGAACCTTTACTCCGACCTCTTCCAGTGTCACCGCAAAGTCCTCGGGCTCTGGAAAGGCCTCGACGGAGTTGCGGAGGTGCCGGTAGGCCGATGCACCGGAGAGCAGCGCGCCGACAATGGGGACAACGACGTGGACGTGGAAGCGTGCAAAGGGTGCGAGGAGACCGCCTTGGGGCTCTACTAGTTCCAAGATCAGGACTCGGCCCCCGGGGCGAACGACGCGGGCCATCTCCGCCAGTGCCTGCCTTCTATCGGGGACATTGCGGATTCCAAAGGCGATGGTGCAGGCGTCAAAGGAGTTGGCTTCGAAGCGCAGTGCCTGTGCGTCGCCCTCGACCAGATCGATCCGTGAGCCTTCTGGGAGGTGCTCAATCTTGCGCTGACCCACCGTGAGCATACCGCGGGAAGGATCCACCCCGGTTACCTGCGCATTCGGGTGTCTCCGCGCAATCGCCAGGGCAAGATCTCCCGTACCCGTCGCAAGGTCGAGGATCGTTTCGGCACCGCAACCGTCTAGGAGCGCCACGGTCTTTCGCCTCCAACTTGGGTCCATCCCGAGCGAAAGGATGCGGTTGAGCAGGTCGTAGCGAGGGGCAATGCCGTCGAACATCGCACCCGATCCAGGAACGGGGAGACCGCTGTGAGTCGGTGTACTCACGGGAGAACCTTGAGAACTCACGCCGACACCTCGTTTCCGTGGAGTGCGCGGCTATCCTTGCGAGCGTGCAGCCGCATGTGGCCCTGCTGAATGCCCTCACCGGCAAGCGCGCGGAGAGCGGCAAAGTTGGACGCAAGTCCGACCGCTGCGAGGACGATGGCGAGGTCCTGCGAGCTGTCAACTCCGAGGATCTCGAAGGCGGCTCTGACCCCCCTGTGGGCCCGAGTGGAGCCTCCGACCGTACCCACTCCCAGCGGCATCTCAATCCGGCCGATCAGCTCATCGTCCTCCCAAAGCCAAGTTGCAAGCGGCTGGTATCGACCGCTCAGAGATGCGAACGCGTGGGCGCCCGCTTCGATCGATCGCCAGTCCTGGCCCAGGGCCACGGCGGCGGCGTCCAGTCCGTTCAGGACCCCCTTGTTGTGGGTTACAGCCCGGAAGGGGTCGAGCTCTGCAAAGCGACTGGCTCGGGCGATGCCACCAGCAAGGGCGCGGCTGGCCTCGTCTTCGGGGCGAAAGCGTGCTTCGACCTCGACCAACCGTCGCAGGGGGAGGTTGGACAGGATGCAGAGTCCGACGGTTCCACCGAGGACCGACTGAAGCAAGGGGGCGATGGCCTCGGCGACGGTGTCGACTACGTTGGCCCCCATCGCATCGCGGACGTCGACGTAGACGTGCAGAACCACGAGCCCACTTGACGGGTCCAGGACTCGGAGTTCGAGGTCCCTGCACCCGCCGCCACGAGCCACCATGGTCGGGATAGCGGCATCTCCCGCATCGAGAAGACGCCCTCTACATGCCTCAACCCGCTCTGCGGCGTCTACCGCCCTCTGTACCCCATCCAGCTGAATCTGTGCCGTCATGACGGGCTCATCGGCACGTCCCTTGAAACCACCACCTGGCCGCAGGAGGCGCGCTGCGTTGGAGGCAGCCGCCACGACAGAAGGTTCCTCGACCGCCATCGGGACGAGTACGTCCTGTCCGTTGACCAGGAAGTTGGGCGCGACCGAAAGGGGCAGTCCGTGGGTGGCGATGACGTTCTCGCTCATGCCGTCGGCAGTCGAGGCCTCTAGGCCGCCCCCAGCCCGCAGGAAGGTCTTCGCCTCGTCGCTCAGCCCGCGTGCCTCGCCAACAAGCCGGAGTCGCTCGGCGACCGGTTTTCGGTAGAGGCCAGGGATTCGGCTGGTCTTGTCTGGGTTCATCGGTGTGCTCTCAGGGGCTCGGCAGCTAGCGGATGCGGTGGACCAGGAGGGCAGCGAGCCCGGAGAGCGCTGTCTTCGCTGGACTGTCGGGCAGGGCCGTGAGTGCATCCGAGGCTGCTGCTGCGTGCTCCTCGGCCGCTTGCCGGGTGGCCTCGAAGGAGCCGGCTGCGCCCATGATGCTGAGCACCGAGGCTACTTCGCCATCGGGAAGGGGGTCCTCGGGCGGCAGGACAAGAAGGGCTTGGACCCGCTGGCGAAGGGGTGGGTGGCGCTCCAGGGCGACCAAGAGGGGGTGCGTTGCCTTACCTTCGCGCAAGTCGGCAAAGAGGGCCTTGCCGGTTTGTTTGGCCTCGCCGGTGAAGTCCAGGAGATCGTCGACGAGCTGGAAGGTGTAGCCAAGTTCCTCGCCAAAGCCGGCCAGGCTGCGGCAGGCCCCGGCGTCGAGACCACCAGCCCAGCCTCCGGCTGCTAGGGCCCACCGGAACAGAGCGGCGGTCTTCCCGAGGACGACTGCCTCGTAGCTGAGCAGGTCAGCACGGGCCAGGTCCCGTGACTCGAGCTGGATGGACTCGGCACCGATCATCCCGTCGATGACCTCGAGGAGCGAGGGCAGGAGTTCTTGGGCATCTGCGTCCAGAAGGCGCCGGATGGCTTCGATGAGAAACCAGTCGCCCGCAAAGATGGAGGCGGCGTTTCCGTAGATGAGGCGGGAGGTTGGCCGTCCACGCCGCTGGGTGCCCAGATCAACGACGTCGTCGTGGAGCAGGGTCGCCGAGTGAACAAGCTCTACCGCTACAGCGAGATCCCGAACGGCTCTGGGCTGGCTCGGGCCCATGCGCGCCGCCAGGGCGAGGCATAGGGGGCGTAGGCGCTTGCCGCCGCCGTCTAGGAGTTGGCGCCCAGCGTTCATGACGGGACCCCGGGACCTCTCGATGGCAAGAAGCTCGGCCTCGGTCGCGAGCAAGTCGCCGCCGACCAGGGCGCTCAATCCATCGAGTCTCTCGCCCAGTTCGCCGAGGTCTTGGGCCTCACAAATACTCCGCAGTCGAAGCAGTGCTGCGGGGAGCTCTCCAACACCAACAGCCCGCTCCTGGGCTCGGTTGTCGCTGCGCTCTCCGGACTCCGTGCCATCGGATGGGGGAGAAATAGACGGCGCTGAAGCAGCCTGCATAATGTTCGAATCTCCGCGAACAATTCGCTCAGTAGTCCTGGACTAATTGGAGGACACTCTCGCAATTATCTTTGGATTGATGAATTGATGATGAGCAGTTATGACCCAATTGACGCAGGCAACTGAATACTCATGCGTGCGCGTAGACGCAAGAGAAGAGATGCAAAAATTTGTTCATACTTCTGCGAACAACTGCTAAGACGGTGACATGAAGCGCGTCCCCCACGGTTCCCGCCGGCTCCCTCAGGACGCTCCGGAGCACCTTGTCCTCCGCCGGCGTGTCCTTCAGGTTTGCGATGCGGTGGGGGCCTTCATCGAGTACTGGGGTTTCAAGGCGATTCACGGGCGGGTCTGGACGCTCTTGGCGCTCCATCGAGAACCTCTCCTTCAGCGGGACATCGTGCGGATGTTGGGGGCAAGT
>CAZQTQ010000090.1:11476-12582 GCA_964596025.1 uncultured Rickettsiales bacterium | reverse complement strand
GTGCCTCAGGCGCAGGTGGGCACCCTCCTCGCTCCCCACAATCATGTGATTGCGGCTGATAGGAAGAGTCCGAACCACCTGCCCGCGCCGAAGGACGACAAAACGGGGGATCACAACTTGTCGTTCGCTCACATCTCCTGCCTGCTGCCTCGGCCTTGGTCGGCGCGATGGCTTTCAATATACTGCGCTACTCGGCGCCCCAGCAACGCGGGTCCCGTGGAGGAATACCAGATCATGCCGCTGCTGTCCGGAGCCATGGGGGTCCGTCGCTACCGGGTGCTTGATCCTCCGGACCCCGTCGACGTGGATCGGCTGCTGGAGCGCCTCCAGGGGGAGGCCTTCCGCGAGCCCCTGTCTCGCGCCAGAGGCGGCGAAACCTTGGGCTGGGTAAGTCTCCACAACCTCATCGTGACGGACTTCGTTCGAGGCGACTGCATTTACAACAACTACTTTTGCTTCTCGCTGCGCATCGACAACAAGAAGATCCCGCCCCGGCTACTCAAGGCCCTGCTGGACCTCAAGTTGGAGGATTGGCTCCGAGCCTCGGGGCGGGACCGGGTTCCTGGCGTAGTCAAGGCGGAGCTCAAGGAGCAGCTGGAGCTGGAACTTCTCCCCCGCCAGCTGCCCTCGGTCGGGGTGCACGACATCTGCTGGGATCTTCACCGCCAGGAGCTGTGGTTCTTCGCCAACGGCAGCCGGGCAAATGAGACGTTCCGTGAGCTCTTTCTGCAGACATTCGGCCTCGTCCTGCGACCAGTGGGCCCGCTCGAGCTGATCCTCGACCACCGCGAAGGCAGCGAGTGGATCCGCGCCCTCGATGGCATCGGACAGGCAGACTACCGGCCAGAGGTGGAGCGATGAGATCAGAGGACGTCTTCGACCACCCCGCAGTGGGGTTCCTAGGCAAAGAGTTCCTGCTCTGGCTTTGGTGGACCAGCGAGACCCGCTACGGCTCCGTCGAGATCGAACCCTACGGGGTGGTCGACTTCTGGATCGACGACCGGCTCCAGTTTCGGAGCGGAGGAGACCAGCCCCAGGTCAGCGATCTTCGGGGCGGTGCGCCAGCCACCACCGGCGAGGCCAAGATGGCCCTGGCCTCGGGCAAG
>CAZQTQ010000090.1:0-11466 GCA_964596025.1 uncultured Rickettsiales bacterium | reverse complement strand
GTCTTGGCGAGCGTGAATACAGCCTGGAGCTTCGCGAGGAGGGTCTGGAGTTCGCCGGCCTCAAGGTGCCCAGTGAGGTCAAGGACGGCATCGACGAGCGCATCTACGAGCGCATGTTCTTGCTGGAAGAAGCCTCCAGTGTGATCGGCGCGCTCTTCCATCGCTTCTGTGAACGACGGATGCACCCAAGCTGGTCCACTCACGTCGTCCCGGAGTTGCGGGCGTGGATTGCGGGTTGAAGAGGCGCTGGGCGGAGCCTTGCAATGCACCGCAGCGGTCCGGTATAAGCGCCTCCCTCCGCAGAGGCACCCTGGGGAGTCGTAGCTCAGCTGGATAGAGCGCTGGCCTCCGAAGCCAGAGGTCGTGGGTTCGAACCCCGCCGGCTCCACCACTCAATCCCCCCGAGGCCACCGATCAGCCGCTGATTGAGGCCCTGTGCACCAGAAATCCCCTTAGAAGTCGATGATGACAACCCCACGTTCCGGAGTTGGCTCATCGCCGGCCGGTTCGGGGCTTCGGGGACGGGGATCGTTGTCGGGATTTTCGATCTGCAGCGGGATGCGGTTCTCTTCCCGCTTCCGCTCATGCTCGCGCTTAATCTTCTCGATGATGTACGCGTCTAGCACTGCTATTCACCGCCTCCAGGCGACTAGGTTCGCTCGTCTCAACTATAAGCCCCGTCCTCCGCCCACGAAAGGCGCCACGAGGGAGATCGGGCCGACCCCTAGGATCTACGCTTCGTCATCCAAAACTTCCAGTATCCGCGCTACGAGTTTGTCGTCTAGGCCGGCTTGCTGCGCCATCTGCAGCGCGGCCCGCCCCAGCTCTCGGTAGACCTCTGACACCTGGCCGAGCCCTTCGAGAGCCGCGAGATTGGCCCGAACCGTCTCGGCATCTCCCCGCGCGATTGGGCCGGTCAGCGCCTCCCTTGGGGAGGACCGGTCCAGATTTGCCAAAGTCCCGTAGACCAACGGTCGAAGAGCCTGCCAGGCCTGCTTCGGAGGAAACCCCGCACGCTCCGCCGCATCGCACGCTGCCGACTCCAGAGCTACGAGCAGATTAGATGCCAGAACCGCAGCCGCGTGGTAGGCCGCTTTGTCCGCTGGCGCGAGCACCCGCGCCGGATGGCCGGTATGGGCCGCAATGGCCAGGCCCACTTCGATGGCTTCGCTGTCTCCCTCCAAGGCCACTGTGTAGGGCGGTACCTTGTCGGGCAACTCTCCTTCAGCAGGAAAACTCTGGAGCGGATGGTAGCTCCCACGAGCACATCCTGAGGGCAGCCTCAGCAGGCTCGAAGCGCAGGCCCCACTGAGATGGAAAACCACCGCCCCGGGCGCCAGGTCCAGTCCTTCGGTTACCGCAGCAATCGACTCATCCCGTACCGCCACTACCACCACCCTCAGATCCGCGAGGTCCGCTTGGCTCGGCAGGTCATCAGACCACAAGCACCGCGTTCCGGCCGCCACAAGCACCGGGGGCAGCCGTCGCTCAGCCCGATCCCAAATCAGAGACACCGGGAGCTGGCACTCCGCCCACTCCCGGGCCAAAGCACGGCCGGCCCGCCCAAATCCCAAGAAGGCGAAGGGTCCGAGGGGCACAGTGGACTCATGCCCGTCCGGGGCGTAGGATTTCTGCCGCATTGCAGCCTCGCTCACTCCCAGCCCTGCTGGGGTGAGCATGATCTAGCAGAGGACGCCAAAGCCTGTCCCCTGCACCGGGCAGTCCGAGCGGAGAACGAGATGACAGAGATCAAGGCTCCCATTACCGGCAACGTGTGGAAAATCCTCGTACAAGTGGGTCAAGACATCGAGGAGGACGACGAAGTGGTCATCCTTGAATCCATGAAGATGGAAATTCCCATCGAGTCGCCCGACGACGGAACCGTGGCCGAAATCAAGGTCAAAGAGGGTGCTTCAGTCCAGCAGGGGCAGGTGCTCCTCATCCTCGACAGCTGACGGATTCCTTGCCGTCCTCTAGCGTTGACGGCTACCTCACTGAGGGGGCACGCAAGGCGGTGGCCGAGGCCATCGCCGAGGCCGGAGGCAACGAGGTCTTCTTGGTGGGACGCACCGCTGCCTGTGGCCGCGTCGACTCCGTCCAAGTCTATTGCCGCGGACACGAAGGTGCAGTGCCTGCCCTCCAACAGGTCGGGCTGCCGGGCGAGGTCGTGCTGCACAACCACCCCTCGGGCGATCTGCGGCCTTCGGACCCAGACCTCAGCCTCGCTTCCCACTACGGCCAAAAGGCGGTGGGCTTCTTCATCGTCAACAACGATGTGTCTGAGGTCTACGTTGTCGTGGAGGCCTTCCTGCCCCGCGAGAAGCCCAGCGATCCCCAAGAAGTCGAGACTTTGCTTACCGGAGAGACCGGCCTACCCCGCATCCTCGTTGGCTACGAGGCGCGTCCAGGGCAAGTGCAATTCGCACGAGCAGTAGCCGAAGCCCAAAACGAGGGCAGAGTCCTGGTGGCCGAAGCAGGGACGGGCACAGGAAAGTCCCTGGCCTACCTCATCCCCTCCGCGCTTCGCGCCCTCAACAATGGGGAACGCGTGGCCGTCGCCACCCGCACGCGACACCTGCAAGACCAGCTCTACATCAAGGATGCGCCGCTGGCCCAGCGCCTGTTACCAAAGCTCAAGGTCTCGGTGTTGAAGGGTCGGACCAACTACCTATGCCGGAGGAAGCTCGCCGATCGACTTGCTGAGCTGGATGCCGACAGCGACGCCGACGAGTGGGAGAGCCTGAGCGCCTTGGAACGCTGGGCCGAGACCAGCCCCACCGGCGAGCGGGGTGACCTCGGCTTTGCCCCACCGATAGGCCACTGGCAGCTCGTTCAAAGCCAGACTGACCACACCCTGCGGGCCAGGTGCCGTTTCTTCGACCAGTGCTTCTACTACCGAAGCCGGCGGGAGGCGACCTCGGCACAGGTCCTGCTCGTCAACCACCACCTCCTGCTCGCCGACCGGGCGCTGCGCCTGGCTGGGAGCCAGGGAGGACTCCTCCCGGATTACGAACACGTCGTCCTCGACGAGGGACACCACCTCGAAGAAGCGGCCACCGACTTCGCCGGCGAGCGGGTGACTGGGCGTGGTGTGCTCCAAGCGCTGGGGCGAATTTGCCCCGCCGGGAGACGCAAGAAGGGCATCGCAGCACGGCTCTTACAAGCCAGCGGAGGGCCCGATCCAGACCTCGGTCGCCTCCGGGCCGCTGTGCAGGTCCTGGCAGACCGTGTGGACCGTTGCCGACTCCTCCTCCGCGAGCACCTCGAAGCACTCGCAGACGAGCTCCTCCGCCGTCTCGACAGCCGAAGCACCGAGACAGCCCGCACGGCAGCCCAGCGGGGAAGGCGAAGCGGGACCTTCCGTCTGGCCGAAGATCTCGAGCAAAGTGACTCCGCCCTATTTGGCGACCTCTCCGACCGCTTCGAGATCTTGGGGCAAGCCCTGCGGCACACTGCCAAGGGCATAGGCGACGTTCTGGCGGAGATGCTGGACCAAGCCCCGTCCTTCCGGGAGCGGCACCGCCAGGCTGCCTTCGACCTCAGCTCTCTGCAGCGTCGGATGGAGGAAGGAGCCCGAACCTTCGGCGTGGCCCTGAGCCCCGACGCCGAGCGGGTGCGGTGGATCGAGGTAAGCAAGTCCTTCGAGGGGACGTCGGAGGCGCGGATCTGCCTGGCGCCGGTCGAGGTCGGGGCCGTGCTGCGTCAGCACCTCGTTGACGAAATGCGTTCGGTCGTCATCACCTCAGCGACCCTGAGGGTGGACGGCGAATTCGACCACTTCCTCCAGCGCAGCGGACTCGACACCCCCGATCTGCGGCTCCGCCTGTGCACAGAGGCGCTGGCCTCGCCCTTTGACTACCCCAATCAGGTCTTCCTGGCCCTGCCCACCGATCTCCCAGCCCCCGATCGGGGGAGCTACGTTGGCGACGTCGCCGATGCAATCGTTCAGGCCGTCCGGATCAGCCAGGGAAGAGCCTTTGTCCTCCTCACGAGTTACCGCAGCCTCCACCAGATAGCTGATGCCGTTAGCCGCCAGCTGAGCGCGGAGTTCGCCCTACTGCGCCAGGGGGACCTACCACGCACTCAGCTACTCGAGCGATTTGTCGCAGCAAGAAAGGGCGTCCTCTTCGGCACCGACTCCTTTTGGGAAGGGGTAGACGTGCGCGGGGACGCGCTCAGCCTCGTCGTCTTGCCCCGCTTGCCCTTCCGGGTCCCGACTGAGCCGATCCAGCAGGCCCGCTGCGAACGAATTGTGGCCCGGGGAGGGGACGCCTTTGCCGATCTCTCTCTTCCACAAGCTGTCTTGCGTTTCCGTCAGGGCTTCGGGCGGCTGATCCGCCACCGCGACGACCGCGGCACCGTCCTCGTACTGGACACCCGCCTCCACAGCCGGTCCTACGGGCCGCGCTTCCTCCAATCGCTCCCCGACGGCTTGAAGGGGATGAAGACGCCGGCAGAGCCCATCTACGAGGAGATGGAGCGCTTCTTCCGCTCCCGCTAGTCGTCCTCAGCGGTTTCGACAGCCGGTGGGGGCGGACCCGAGTCCTCCGCTCCTTGTCCGTCGGCCTCTCCGTCGGCCTCTCCATCAGCCTCTCCGTCGCCTCCGGGACCCTCCGTAGGAACGTCCTCCTCTTCCGCTGCGACCGCCTCCTCCGCCTGGCGACCGTCCTCGTGCTCCGGCGCCAGGGACACCGAGGCCCCACCATCTGCCGTGAGGGTGTCCTCACCATCCACCAAGGACTTCAAGCGGATACTGGCCTCGATTTCCAGGCTGTGCTCCCGGAGCAAAGCCCGCAACTCATCGCCAAGCTCCAGCTTCTCCATGTAGTTCTTCACCTCCCGCGCCACCATGCTGACGAGTTCATCTTTGCCTTTGGAGGTCAGACTCGCCGCGCTGGTCACGATCTCTCGCGGACTGAAGTCCTCGCCCTTCTCCCGAATCTTGACCGTAGTCTGCTGCACCGCCTCGGTACCGACCCGCAGGAGGCGCGAGGCCAGGTCGCCAAGGGGCCGATCTCTGCTGCCGGAGTCAAAAGGACCTTTACTCATCATTTTTCTCCGCGCCGGCCCTGCATCTTGGACCAGCGTATCTTTCGGCGCTTGCCTCGGGGGGGAGGGGGAGGGGGAATGCGCGGATCGTAGCCGCTGTAGTCCTCGTCGATGATTCGCTCGGCGAGCTTCCGGTAGGCGCAGTTCACCGGCAGGATGTCCTGGAGGACGACCTCGGGGCTCACCCGGACGCAGTCCTTCTCTGCCTCGAAGCGCTGACCGTAGACCCAGCAGCGCCGGCTCTCAAGGTCGAGGTAACGGCAGGCTCGGCTGCCGTCGACCCACTGACTGCCGTTCCAGTTGCTCTCGAAGCAGCACTCGCCGCAGCCGTCGCACAAGGCCTCCCATTCGGCCTCCGTGTAGTGCCGACCGAGAAGGCTGTGGACCACCGGAAAGCGCTCTGAATACATGCCCCGAGGATAGCGCGGCCGAGCCGAGCTTGTGGGGACCGATGCCCTCTGATATCCCACCGTGCCAGGAGGTGAGTTCAGCATGTCCCCAAACGCCTTGCGCCGCGATCGACCGTGGCTCCTCGCTTACGTGCTTGGCTTGGCTCCATCTGCCCTGCTGGGCACCGCCCTCATCGGCGCATTGGTCTGGTGTTTCCTCTGCTTTGGCCTGGCAGCCACCACCGCCCCGCAGGCGCGGTTGCGCCACATGGCGGGCCTAGGCCTCGGGTTGTTCGGCTCACTGACCCTCGTGTTCTTCCAGGCTTGGGACCTGCGGCCACTGGCTTTGCTGCTGTTTATCCCCCCCGTTGTCCTCTGGGGCCTCACGCGTTGCTTTGGCCCCTGGTGCCAAAGCCTGTTCTCGCGCAACCCAAGCCTGGCCGCCCTTCTGTGCATCCTCGGGGTGCTGGGCCCCTATGCCCTCGCAGCCCAACGGGGAACCGTTCCGGCCCTCAACGACGACTTCCTCTACGCCGCCGGCGCACCGAGCAGCCCGGCGCCGCTCAGCGACGAGGCCCGAGTCGCCGCCATCGACATCGTCCGGGCCGCCCTGACCGAGCGGCCGACGTCCGAGCCAATAGCATCCGTCGCCGAGCTGGAGCGAGGCCCCACAGGACGGGTCTACGTCAGCCTGATCCAGAGTTCACGTGGCAAGCCAGGCCGGCGGCAACGCATCCGACTTGCCCGGGGGGTCTCCGAGGACGCCTCCAGCCTGGCCGAGGCCCTCAGAACAGCCACCCAGGATGCCCTCAGGCAGCAAAAGTCACCCCGATCATGGAGGCGCAAGGCACAAAAGATCCGGATCCAGATCGATCTCGCCGGCCCAGAGCAGCGCCTTGGCCCATCGCCTGTTCGGCGGGCAGCGGCCGCGATTATTTCTAAATTGGCCTGGCAGCCCCCCGCTTGGGACTTCGTCGTCTACCGCGCAGTGCCCGGAATCGACGGTTTCCGCTTGGAGGGCGCACCCGAGGACGGTGTGGTCCTGCCCGGCGATGTGCTCCTCAACGGAACCGCTTCCCCTCGAAACCGCCGCAAGCGCTTTCTCTTCAACAACTTTGAGGGGGCGTGGCGCTTGCTGTGCCGACGGGCCGGCCAGACCCGGGGCAACGCAGGCGACCGGAGCTTCCTCCGCTTCCGCACCTACGCCTTCGCACAGCCCAAGCCCACCCAGCAACGCACCGTCGAGCTCTACCGCCAAAACGTCCTCTTGGACGAAGAGTTGGATGAAGAAGGCCTCCTGAAGGCCCTGGAGTTCGCCGGCCAGTGGCTTCTCGAACAGGTCGAGGACGACGGGCGCTTCGACTACCAGTACTACCCCAACACCGACAGCCACGGCCGGGGCTACAACGAGGTACGACATGCCGGCTCGGTGTACGGCCTCTTCCGGCTCTACGAATTCGCCCGAAACGAACCCAGCCTCCAGCACGCAGCAAACTCCTACTTGCGAGCCGCTGTCCTCGGCCTCGAGCGGGTCTACCGCAACCTTGGTCCGGGACCGGGCGTGGACGAGAAGGAGGGCTACGTCGTCTTTCTCGAGGGAGACGGCGGCGAGAAGAGCAACTCTGGCGCGGTAGCCCTGAGCCTCTTGTCCTTCCTCCACCGTCCCCAGCCCGAGGAGGTCAACGATCCCGAGATCAAGGCCAGCCTCATACGACCGGGGGACAAGGCCACCATCGAGGGCCTGGCACGCACGCTGCTGAAGATGATCGACAAGCAGGGCCGAGTCTACGAGTACTGGCCCCAGGCCCTCGCCGGCAAGGGGGTCAAGAAGGAGCCCCTCTACTACCCGGGCGAGTCGATGCTTGCTCTGGCCTTGATGCACCAGCGGACGGGCGAAAGAAGGTGGCTCGAGGCGGCAAAGTCCATCGGGCGCAACCAGATCCGGCGGGGGCTAAGACCCTGGTCCGTGCCCGACCATTGGGTGATCCAGGCCCTAGACTGGCTCGACCTGGCCGAGCCCGAGGCTCCCGAGTGGCGCCAAGGGGCCTATGCGATGGGCAAGCGCTACGTCCGGGAGCAGCATCCGCCACAGAGACCGCCCTTTGCCGACTACCGCGGTTCCTACCGACGCATCCAGGAGGTCCCGCGCACCGCGCGAGCCGCTTCCCGCGGCGAGGCGATTGGCGGCGTCGCCCGCATCGCTTGGCGCCACGGAGACCCGAGCTGGCACTGGGAGCGGTCTCTCCTCGAGGGGGCCCACCACCTCGTAGAGCAGCAGTTCACCGACGACAACGCCTTCTATTTCGCCCGTCCCGAAGAGGTGCTCGGCGCGATCCGCATGGGAATCATCGACAACCACTGCCGCATCGACAACAACCAGCACGCCATTGTCGCCCTCGCCAATGCCGCTGACCCAAGACAAGGTGCAACAGGCCACCTCTGGCGGTGGCCAGGGGCGGCTCTTGCGGCTCTCCGCCGTCTTGGCCATTGCTGTTGCCGTCGCTTCGCTTCCCCTCGACGCAACCCGTGCCAACCCTCGGCCCGTCGCCCAGGGATTGGCACGGGTACTAAGCGGCGGCGGGCCTCACCCCGCTCCGTCGTTGAAGGCGAGCCTCCTCGGTCTGGACGCCTCCCTCGTGGAGCTGGACACGCTGATTCAAGGCCCCACCTTCCTGTTCTACTTCAGCTCGACCTGCCCCCATTGCCAGGCCGTGGCCCCCGAGCTAGAGCGTCTCGGGAAGCGTCTCGAGGGCAGAGTTGCCGTCCTCGGCATCGCCTCCGGATCAAACGGCCTCTCCCAGATCCGAGAGTTCACCAAGTCCTACGGCCTGAGCTTTCCCGTCTACAAGGACACCACCCGACGCTTCGCCTCCAGCAACGCGGCTGCCTCGACGCCCATCCTATTGTTCGTGCGGCCCCAAACCGAGGGGTCGGGCTTCGAGACCCTGGGCTCCTTCCGCCCCTTCTCCTCGGGCCACAGCCTCCCCGCCGAAATCCAGGCGCGTGCGCTCCTCGGCGAGGACCCTTGGCAAGCCTTCGAGCCGGGCCATTACTCCGGCCCCATCGCGTGCGGAAGCTGCCACGAAGAGGAATACAAGAGCTGGGGACTGACGCACCACTCCAAGGCGTACTGGACCCTGTACGAGGCCAAGAAGATCGATGACGCCAAGTGCGTGGGCTGCCACGTCACTGGGATGGGCGAGCCGAACGGATATGTCTTCGGAGATCACCAAAGCCCGCACACCGACGTCGGCTGCGAGGCCTGCCACGGACCGGGAGGCCCCCACGACGGCCAGAGCCCGGACCCGAGCGAGGCGACGTCGGTCTGCACGAGCTGCCACGACGCCGAGCACTCGCTGCGCTTCGACCTCGCGCGAGGGCTCCCCGGCATCGACCACTTCCGCTCGGTCGGCATGGACGCTGAGGCATTCCGACTCGCCCGAGAAGCCATGCTGGATGGCAGCGCCCCCAAGCCGCTGCTCGCTTTCCCCCAGGGAAAGACCCTCGGACCCACCGCCTGCAAGAGCTGCCATGAAGCCCAATTCCGCAAGTGGAAGAAGGGCCCGCACGCATCGGCGATGAAGACCCTCCAGGCCAAAGGTTCAGGCGCAGATCCCTCCTGCATTTCCTGCCATGCGGTGAAGAAGACCGAGGAACCCCAAACACCCGCGGACTACCACGACGAGGGCGTCTCCTGCGAGGCCTGCCACGGGCCCGGCGAAGAGCACGTCGCCGCCAAGGGAGGCACCGAGAACATCGTAGGCCTCGGTGACACCTGTCCCATGTGCGTGATCGAAGCCCTGTGCACGACCTGCCACACGCCGTCACAAGATCCGGACTGGGATCTCGACGAGGGGCTCAAGGCTGTGCGCCACTAGGCTTCCCGCCGCCACGGAGCCGGGCACCAGTCCGCTACTTGGCTGGGTCCGCCTTCTTTGGCTTCAGTCGAATCAAGACACCCTCTTCGCGAAGCAGGCGCTCGATCATCTCCTCGTCGAAACCCTCCACCGCTTTGAGCGCCTTCTTGAGCTGAGCCATGACCTCATCGCTGTCTTCGAGGGCTCGCGTGAGGTCATCCAGTCCCGGCTCGAGCTGAGCCATCTTCTCCCGGGCGGTCTTGGCGGCCGATCCCCCCTGATTCGCGGCCTTCTCGACCGCTTCAACCGCCTTGCTTGCCTCGTCCATCAGCCGATCGAGCCGATTCATGGTGGACTCGGCCCGCTCTACGGTCCTCTGAAGCGAGGCAATGAGGCTCGGCACCTCCTCCTTGACGGTTGGAGCAATGTCGGCTGCCTCGTTGAGCTTTGCCAGGAGGTCCTTGGCCGAGTTCAAGAGCGGCTTCGCCTCGCCCTCCGTCGCGTCCGTGATCTTGGCGAGATTTCGAGCAATCGTGGCGATATCGTTGGGATCCACCTTCTCCAGGAGCGGGCCAAAGCGGGCCATCAAGTCGTTGATCTCCAGGGCAGGCAAGGAGTCTGTGATCTGGTCCCCGTCCACAAGCAGCGGTGCATCCTTGCTCTTGGGAACCAGCGCCACATATTTCTCGCCCAAGAGGCTTCGGGCCCGAATCTCCGCCCGCACATCGTTTCGGAGACCCGCGTCTTTCTGAAGCACTAAGGTCGCGATCACGTGGTCGAAGTCGACCCGAAGGTCCTTGACTCCCCCGACGGTTACGCCGGACACCTTGACGGCGGAGTCTGGCACGACGCCAGCGGCATCTTCAAAGGCGACGGTCACCTCGACCGTGTGTCCGAAGGAGCGCAGGGCGCCGACTTGAAGGCTGAGCCAGGTAAAGACTCCGAGCGCAAGCACAAGAAGAATGCCGACCCGGACTTCGTTTCGATGACTGCGGCGACTCACGGGCTCTCCTCGGGGCTCAGGGGCGGCAGCCGCATGTTCCGGGCCAGGAACCGGCGGACCATGGGGTCCGAGCTGGCCAGCACCTCTCCCGGAGGCCCATGGGCCAACAGGCGGCCGTTGTAGAGCATGGCAACGACATCAGCAACATGGAAGGTGCCAACGATGTCGTGCGAGATCACTACAAAGGTGATGCCGAGCTCTTCCTTCATTCGGCCGATCAGCGCGTCGATCTCGTCGGACATGATCGGATCCAGGCCCGAGTTCGGCTCGTCAAAGAGCACAATGTCGGGCTCCATGACGATGGCTCGCGCCAGGCTCACGCGCTTGCGCATACCGCCACTGAGCGAGGCGGGCATCTGGTCTTCGATGCCCGGCAGGCCCACCTGCTGGAGGCGGTAGGCGACCGTCTCGGCGATCTCCTCGTCACTCTTGTCGCTGTGGCGCCGCAAGGGGAAGCCGATGTTGTCACCCACCGTCATCGAGTCGAAGAGGGCTCCGTCCTGGAAGAGCATGCCCAGCTTCTTGCGCATGCTGTAGATCTCGACTTCTCCGGCCTGAGCCACGTCGATTCCGTCGACCCAAATCGCTCCCTCGTCCGGCTCCAAGAGTCCAACGAGCAGCTTGAGAAACACCGACTTGCCGGTTCCCGAAGGCCCGATGATCACCGTGGTCTGGCCGCGCTCGATGTCGAGGCTCAAGCCCTCGAGAACCACGTTGGTACCAAAGGCCTTACTCACCCCGACAAATTGAACGATGGGCTCTTTGGACTCAGCCATAGAAGATCGCCGTCATCCCGAAGTTCACGGACACGCAGAGTACACACATCGCCACCACCGCACGGTTGGTGGCCTGCCCGACCCCGGCGGGGCCGCGCTCGGAGTGAAATCCGAAATAGCCGGAGACGGTAGCGATGATGACGCCAAAGACCACCGACTTCGACCCCGCCACAAGGAAGTCACCCACCGTCAAATAGGAGAAGCAGAAGACCAGGAAGTCTCCGCTGTCGAGGTGGAGCTGGAACACAGCGACCAGCAGGGCGGAGAAGATCGACAGGGCGATGCCGATGAGCGTCAACGCGGGTAGCACTCCGACGATGGCAAAGAGCGAGGGAGTGACCAGCTCAGAGCGGGGATCGATCGCCATCACCTCGAGCGCGTCGATCTGCTCC
>CAZQTQ010000089.1:6906-12615 GCA_964596025.1 uncultured Rickettsiales bacterium | reverse complement strand
GACGTCCGCCCACCCCCATCATCCGCACGGATGGCGACGGCGGCTTTCTCCTCGAGCATGTCCCAGTGGGCACTGTTCACCTTCAGGCCGCGGGGCGCGGCTACGGCTACTCGAGCCGTCACCGACTCGTCGTCGAGGACGGAGCCAAGGTGGCCGACCTGGTCCTGCAACTCCGAGACGAACGGGACCGCCTCGGCGAACAGGCGGACCGCACGGGACGAATTGGGGTCGCGCTCGACTTCCAGGCCGTCGGTCCCGTAATCGACGAGGTGGTCGAGGGAATGCCTGCAGCCAAGGCCGGCCTCCTCGCCGGCGATCGGGTCGTCACTGTAGACGGCCACGAAACCGCCCTTATGTCCGCCGTCGAATTCTTGTCTCGTTGCCGTGGCCCAGTGGGCTCCTCGCTGGTGCTGGGGATCGAGCGGGGCGAGGGTGCTCCCATCGAAGCGGTCCTGGTTCGTACACCCTTCGACGGAGCCACCCCATGAACTCGACGGGTGGTCTTCGGGTCGGAAAACGCCTCCTGGCGCGCCTGCGCAAGGAGCAGCCGCTCTGGGGACTCTCCGGTGCCGCACTCGTACGGGCGGAAGGAGGCGGTTACCGAATCGAAGCCGAGACCACGCTCGATGCGGTGGCGGTCGAAGGCTTTCTGGCCGCTGCTCTGGCCATGCCGGCCATGGACTTGCGCCGCCGCCTCTGGTCGGGGCGGCTGGCAGAACTTCTGGGTGACCGGCGCTGGGCGACCGGCTTGACGGTCTCGGACCTCGACATCTTCGTGCGCCTCCTCAGACTCCGGGACCGGAGCGAGCGGCACTTCCGCCAGGTCCCGGACTCCGACCGGGGCCTGCTTGAGGCCTACACCCGTGGAGTCAACAGCTGGATCGACAGCGGTCTGTGGGAAGAAGATCCGTTCTGGGCCGACCTTCGATCGCGTCCTCGGCTGTGGGCGGCCTCGGACAGCCTCTTGCTCGTTGGAGCGGAGACCGCGATCGGCATCGGCGAGCCGGCCATCGGCTTCGGGCCCGACGCGCTCGAAGCAGGCTGGCCGCCCGGCTGGACGGCACGCCTCCAGAGCCTGTGGGGCTGCGTACGCGATCCCAGGCTGCGAGGCCCAGGCGGGGTCGCCTGGCGCAGTCCCCTGTGCTTGCGAACCCCCGACGGGGCGGAACTCGCCCACTGGTGCGGCGAGCCTGCAGGGCTGGCGGACCCCAGCTTTTCCGAGGGCCCCTACCGCCTCGACTTGGTGCCCGAAACCGTGCTCGAAGGGGAGGACAATCACCGGGTGGCCGAGACCAACCGAGCCTTCCGCCGATTGAAGGTGCGCCGACCCGACATCGCCATCCGCGGCGGCAAGCACCGACGGCCCTGGCTGCGCTGGAGTCTACGGGGGGGCTTGGTCAGCGACCTCTTGCAGGGAGCTGAAGGCGCGCAGGCCCCCGCAGGCCCGGCCTTCGCCTTGCGTATCGAGGAGGCCAGCGCCGAGAAGCCTCCCCGAGAAGCCCCGCCCCCGGTGGTCGAGGCACTACCCCCCGACCACGCCTTCCACCTGCTGCCAGACCCCGACGAGATTCCCCCACTTCCTACCTTCCGACTCCGACCCATGGAGGCGGGCGCCTGAAGCCCGGGCATGAGGAGCCGAGGCCCCACACAGCAGGAAACCCCGCCAGCTATCATGGCAGCCTTGTGACCGGCCCTACCCCCACGAAGGTCGGCCTTGCCCTCCTTGCCGCTTCGGTCTCGCTGCTCCCCCTCCACGCGCTCGGCGCTGGCGAGGGGCTGCAGCACACGCTGCCGGTCCTCGAGGGCTTACGCCTCCTCGTGGCCCTTCCAGTGGTGCTCTTCGTCCCCGGCTATTTCGTCGTTCTCCGCTGGGGCAGCCGCGATCTCAGCCCTCGCAGGCCCGGCGCGCTGGCCGGGGAGGGGGAAAGCCTCGATCCCGCTTGGACCGCCATCTTTGCCTTCGGGGTGACGATCCTCGTCCACGTTGTTCACTTCAACCTTCTGCGCCTGATCGGACTGCCGATTGGCTGGCTCTCCCTCGGAGGCCTGGCCGTCCTCGAATCGTCCGTAGGCTACCGATGGCTGCGTCGTCACCCGCCCCGTCCTTGGGCGACACTCCCCCCCCCAGACGCATTGGCCTTGGCCGTTCCGCCGCTCGTCATCGCCCTCTTCGCCCTGTGGCAGCTGCCGCACCTCGTCAGGGACTCCTCCTGGTACTTCCACTCCGATTCCCTGCAGACAGACTGGGAGGCATCGATCGACCCGGGCGCCCTCTCTTCGTTCTGGGGCAACGGTACTGCGGTCGAGGAGGGGAGCCTCTACGTGCCCCAGGGGCAGAGCGCCAGCCTGCGGTTTCGGAACGATGCAGAGGAGGATCAAAACGTTCCGATCTTCGTCCTGGTCCACGGCCCCATCGGCACACGAACTGAGCTTGCGGATGGCGTCAACGTCTTCCATGGGGAGACGATTGCTCAGGCGGTTCAAGTCGAGTGGAGTCCCGATCCCGTGGAGCGGTATTGGGATGCCGGAACGACCGCCTCGTTCGCGATGGTCGGAGTTCCAGGGAAGGGAGAGGCCGAGGTCCAGATCCGCATCCTTCCGCCCAATCAATCGGGCGCTACCCGGGAGCCCTGCGCCATCCGCGCCTGGATCAACCTGAGCAGCGGCGAAGTCGTGGAATCCACGGCAAACCGTGGGATCCACGCGATGCATCCGTTCCAGCTCTTAAACGTCACCGAGAACGTGCGCTGGGCCCACGAAGTCTCGACCTCCTTTGTCTTGGCGGGCCGCTCACTGGACGGCCAAAGCACCCTGCACCAGCCGCCAATCTGGACCTATGTCTACGCGCCAGCACGCCTATTGGGCACCCACCAGTTGGCCTCGGCCTCGCTACTGTTGCTGGCCATCATGGTGTTCATTCCGTGGACGGTACTCAGCGGAATCCGCGACGAGGGAGGACAACTCGGGCCCGCTTTGGCATCTGTGGTGGCCCTCGGCGCGGTCCAGCACGGACGCCTGATGGTGAACGACGGCTCCATGAATTTCCCCGACAGCCTGTTCGCCTTGGGCATCGTGGCGGCAGTCGTCGCCCTATGCTCGGCTCGGGCACGCATCTTCGCCCTCTGGGCCCTGCTCGCTGCCCTGTTGCGCTACCCCGGCGCTGTAGTCGTGGCCATGGCCGGCTGCTGTCTCCTTGGCGTGGACCGGACGATCCGACTGCGGGCGATCGACGCTCTGATGCGCTTCTCACTCGCCATTGGTGTCTTCTGCGCTGGCATGCTCGCCACCGGCCTCGTCACCGGAGCACTCGATAGCTGGCTCTTCACCCTCTACTTCGAGACCATCCCTGAGCACTTCCTGAACGCAGGGGAAGGGGCCGACGCCCTCTGGCGTCGACCGTTGGTCTTTGGAGCCATGTGGGCGGGTGTAGGCGGAGCCGTCGTACTCCTGGCACCTCCGCTGCGCGGCCGACTCTCCAAGGTTGCCCTGGGCACTGCGCTGCTCTACTTCCCCTGCCTGGCCTTCATTCACCACTACAGCCACCACTATTTCTTGCCGCTGATCGCTCTGGCCACGGCAGCCGCGGCCGGGTCATTGGCGCAGGTCGAGGATGCAAAACTGCGCCGCCAGCTGAGCTACGGAGCGCTGGGCTTAAGCTTGGCCCTGTGTTTCCTGGCTTGGCGCTTGCCGATCTAGAAGACGATCTTCAGGCCGCCGGTCACCGACCAACCGGCGAAGCTCAGGCCCTCGTCCGACCACTCGCCGCTTTCCCGCGTCAACGTAGCGCCACTGTATCGGCCCTCGACGGTCAGATAGGCATCGTTGATGCCCATATCGGCGTCCAGCTTCCGCGAACGAACCCGCTCGATGCCATCCAAGAGAATGGCGGCCCCGAAGAAGTAGTTGGGACCCAGGCGATAGCCGTTCCAAGTGCTGTCGCCCTCAACCTCGGCCTCCGTCCAGGCGGTCCAGGCCAGGCCGATCCCACCGAAGGGGACGATGGGCTGCTCGTCGAAGATGTCGACACCAACCAACAAGTCCAGGGACAGAGGAAGGACGGTCATCTTGACGCCGTCCACCGAGCTCTCGCTGGACGAGACGAAGGTCTGGCTACCGGTGAACTCCGAGAAGCCGAAGCCAAGATTGACCTCGACGTGGACGTACTTGCTCCAAGGCACAACGCCCAGGGTCAGCTTGGCCAGAAACTGGCCCATGTCGGTGTAGCTGCTCTGGATGTTGGTGTCTTCCAACATCAAAGCGCCCAGCGACATACTGGCGGAGAAGACCTTCTTGCTCTCCAGTTCGGTGGTCTTCCCGCTACCCGCTTGCGCTGCCGGCGCCAAGAGCACCGCGGCACAAGCAAAGAGAAGGGAAAGGCTCAGCCTGTGGCGACAACGGGTAACGATCATGGACGAAGCCTCCGGCGGCGTCGGCGCGTGCCGACCAGAAGGAACGATGCCCCCAAGAGGACCCCCAAGGCAAGGAGAGACCGGGGGCCCGAAGAGAAATGCGAAACGGTACAGCCACAACCGCCGGGGTCGCCGGCGAGCGCAGCTGCGCCTCCAGTCACCGAGGGGGTGACCGAGAGAATCGAGCTTCGGGGACCTATATTGCCGTCTGCGTCGACCGCCGCGACCGCAAAGAACCACGGGATGTCGTTCGTAAGCGGCGAAACGACAAGAGAGACGGTCGCAGCTTCGGCGCTGCCGCCGTCGGCGCTGTCGTCGTCGTCGTCGTCGTCGTCGTCGTCGTCGCCAGCCGCCTCGATATCCGCAGTCACGACCAGGGGCGAGCAGGACAGGCCTTCAGTGGTGCACTCCACCGGGTCAGTAGTGGCCTCAAAGGTAGCGTCGTCAAAGTAGAGGAGGTAGTGGTCAGCAGAGCCGTCACTCAGATCGCTCCAGCTCAGGGTGACCAGCTCGTCGCCCGGAACCGCCGCAAAGTCCGAAGGAGCGACCAAGGTGCCCAGGCTGTAGGGAACGGAAGCACTTCCCTCATCTCCCTCAGCGTCAGCGCAGGTGATGAACAGGCGGTGAGAGCCCGCCAGCAGATCGGCGCCGCTCAGGCTCAGGCTCGTGGGGGCCGTCGAGCTCGCAGTTCCCGTCGCCGAGGACACGGGCGTTCCGCCATCCGCCGCGTGGGCGTCGACAGTAGCGGCGTAGGTACACGAACCGCTGAGGTCGTTCCCAAAGGCCACCGAGAAGCTGAGGTCCAAGGTGTCGCTGGCCGAGGCCAACACGGTCGGAGACGCGGAGAGAATCTCGACCCAAGGACCCGCAGTGACAATTTCGAGAACCTCGTCCTCCGGCCGCATCACGTAGGCAAGGCCGTCGGAGCCCGAACCCAACCCCAACGCGCCGCTGCTTCCCCCCAGAACAATGGCCTGGGATTGGGCGCCGTCGGGGGTGAAGACACTCAAGACATTGCCCCCGAGGGCATAGAGGTATGGGGTGGTCTCTGCGGTCCCTTCGGTGTCGTCATCGTCGCCGGCGGAATCGTCGTCGTCGCCAGCGCTGGGAAGGGGAACCTCTACGTAGGCGAGGTCGATCCCCGGGAGCGGAGCATCGTCGATGAGGAAGGTAAAGGTCCACTCGCTCGCACGGGTCGAAGAGTCGCGGCTTCCGCCTGAGTCGTCGTCGTCGCCTGCACCCGAATCGTCGTCGTCGCCTGCACCCGAATCGTCGTCGTCGCCTGCACCCGAATCGTCGT
>CAZQTQ010000089.1:0-6806 GCA_964596025.1 uncultured Rickettsiales bacterium | reverse complement strand
CGTCGCCTGCACCCGCATCGTCGTCGTCGCCTGCACCCGCATCGTCGTCGTCGCCACCTGCGCCCGAATCATCGTCGTCGCCTGCACCCGAATCGTCGTCGTCGTCACCGGAAGCCGAGTCGTCGTCGTCACCGGACGAGTCATCGTCATCACCGGCGGCCGAATCGTCGTCGTCGCCCGCCGAGTCGTCGTCGTCCCCGCCCAGGTCCTCGCCCACCACCTCCCAAATCTCACCTCCCTCGAGCAAGACGTAGGCGGTATCCACCCCGTCAGCGACGACAGCGACCGGAACGCTGTCGAGGAGATTGATGACATCTAGCGAGTAGAGAATGGGACTCTCGGGGGAACCCAGGTCCACCGCAGCCATGCGGGGCGAGTCGCCCTTTGCGCCGACGATCAACAGGGTGTTGGCGTCAACGAGGGTCGCATCGTTGGGCACGAAGTCCAGGTCAATGGGCCAAGCCGCCGAGAGGCTGTCGACGGTAAACCCGCTCCCATCCAGCGGAATCTGGCGCAAGCTCTCGAGCTCGCTGTCCCCGGCCCAGAGGGTCTGTCGGGGCCCATCCCACGTCAAGGTGGTAAGCCGCCCGCCGGACCCGCCAAGGCCCAGGGGCGTGTCGAAGCCGGGCGAGGGAGGAGGGACCGAAGCGGTGTCGAAGCTCAGGACATCAAGCTGCGATCCGCCGACGGCAAGCTGGGCTGCACCACCAGCCCCTACGTCGGCAAGAGATCCCGAAAACGAGCCCGGGAGGTCCACCGAATAGGGCTCTAGGCTGAAGTCTGCGCTGTCGAACCAGGCGAGGGTCGGGGGCACGGTATCCAGAAGGACGGCCACGATGCGGCCTCCCCCGACGACCTCAACCGCTACCGGAGTGGCCCCGACTTCAACCTCGTAAGAGGCGTGCTCGACGGGCCCAGCCACCGCCACCGAAGCGGTCAGGAGCAGCGTTGCGGCAGTCGAAACGAGCCGGGGCTGGGCGTTGCGCAGCATCTCCTGAACTCTAAAGCAAGAACCCTGCCAACGAGTGAAGTCGCTCAAAGAGCCGACTGCGCTGGACTACAGCCGGCCCAGAGCCGCCAGAGTCCTGACACTTTGTCACGTTGGCCGCAGCGCACCGGCCCGAGGTGACAATCTGTCACCGGCTGGGCCCCCGCCCCGCGGCCCACGCGAGACCTCCAGAACGAGCACGGCCGGTAGCCTCACCATGAAGCTACCGGCCGGCTGGCCCGAATCAAAGAAGATTGACGCCCCCATCCGCCGAAGCGGAAAACCAACCAGAATCCCCGACCAGAAGTCGGGTTCCCGTGCCCACGTGGCCGAAACCACCGTGCACAGGCGTGTGAATCGTCCCTCCAGAGGCTTACGCAATCAGCGCGGTCACAAGCCAGTCACCTGGCTCGCCACCTCTCTCGGAGTTTGTGGGTTCTTCAGGGTCTACACATCCGCTGCTAGCGACCGATTGGTTTGTCGCCCCGACTACAGCCTTTCGCCTCTCGACTAGGCCCTTGCCGGCTTCACAGCGAGTGCTTCTCGGAGTCCGAATGGAAACCGAAATGCTCCCCTCGTGAACTTCACTGCTCCCTCAGAGATCCGCATCCAATGCGACCTTTCGCTATCCGTCAGCTGAGACCGACGAAAGAGCGCGAGGCTCCTCTCCTGGGATTTGCTTCCCTACAGCGCTTGAGGACCGGGAGCGTCCACTCAACACGGGCTTGCCGCACCCGCTACGTTCCACCTTCGCCGTTCTTCGCGACCTTGGCGGTTTGCTCCACTCCCGACCGTCCCGAGTTGTCCCCGGGTAACACTCTTGGGATTTCGTGCCCTACAGGGGGTCTCCCGATGCCACCGGACGAGTCTCGTTCCCGAGCTCGTCTCCCTTCTTGACCTTTGCCGCGACGCCTCCGTCTCAGTGGAGGCCAGAAGCCTTGGCGTCGCAGTGGGCCTTCAAGGTATTGCTAGCGGCCTTCGACCGTTGTCGCTCGCTTTCGGTTTCCCTTCCGCGAGGACCCGCACCCCTCATGGGCTTGTTCTTTGGAACCACGCACCCTGCATCGCCCGAGAAAACCCGGGAAACCGCAGGACCGTTTGGTCCCTCCACACATTCTGATTTAGAAAGAGCGTCAACCTTCGAGAAGGACTCTATGAGCCATCGAAACCGACCGCAAGACCCGCATTTCTCGGATATCCACAGGGCGGAGATCTCCCCGTCATTCCAGGGGCTTAGTTCGTCTTTTGGTTTGACTTTCTGCGCCTTGTTTCGGGCCACAAACTTCAGGGCTGCGCTTTCGGGAGCATTCGTCTCGCTGGGCTGCCCCAGACTCGCCATCTGGGCTCCGCTCCCAAAACGATGCTCCACACCAATGCTGCAAGCGGTTGACTTTTCATCGCTTTCTCATCGGGAGTCTCCCATTTGAAATCGGAGTTCAGTCCGTCTCCGACAGGGCCTCCCAGAGCGCCATAGTGAACTCGTCCAAGACAGCGGAGTCCATGGCACCGGCCCCCCGGCTACCGGTATAGGAGAAGTCGTTCCCAAAGCGCGCAAAGCAACTCGCCACCCGGGGCCAGCGCTGCTGCTCGTGAGGAGGGAGAACCACCCAGGCCTTGGTAAAGCCCGAATCGACCCGCTCGATCAGTCCGCAGGCCTCCTGCCGGGCGTAGGACCGTGCCGCCAATGCCTTTCCGTGGCATCCGCGGGCCAACAGGCCCTGCTCCACGAGCCACAGCGCCGGCCCGCGAAGTTCCCCCCGCAACGGCTCATGCCGAGCGAGCGAGAGGCGACTCTCCCGGATGAGACGCTGTCCCTGAAGAGCGATGTCGCTCAGAGCGCTCAGACTGCCCCAACGGTTCGGAAGCTCAGACGCGAGCGCCCTCACGAGTGGCGCCCCCTGTTGCTCGTTGTTTCGGACCAGGACCGCCGCAGCGTGGAGCCGATTGGCCAAGGCAAGTTCCCCATCGGAGGGCTTGGCTCCGGGAAAGCGCCCCAAGATGTGGCCGATTCGCTCGTAGACACGATCCTCGTTGGTCCACTCGCCGACCACATGCCGCTGAACCAACAGCACCAGGGAGCCACCCGGCATCGACTCATAGGACACACCGGGGAGCTCAGAGGCTACAGCGGTTAACCGGCCAGTCGTGGTGGAGAGCCAGTACAGCGGCCGGTGAGTGACGTGGGCCTCCAGCGCCGACGGCAACAGGGGGTTTCCTGTACCCGAGTAGCCCATGCACCAGATCGACGAGGCCGCCTCGGCCAGGGGCCGCTCCAGGAGTACTGGAAGCCTGTGTTCCCGAGCCACCATGACCCAGGCGATACTCGGCGAGCGCGCGAACAGCACCGCTGCCGCCACGAGCGAGTCGGCGCTGCCGGAGACGAAGGCGTGGGCCGCGCCAACCGCCGGATGGTCAATAGAAAGGCCAGAGGTGCTCAAGAGGCTCTTAGTTGTAGGCCAGAGGCTCGCTCAGCGAGAAGGCGGCGATCTGGGCGTCGAAGCCCGAGCCATCGTCCCACTGCATCTGGTAGGTACCGTGCATAGTCCCAACCGGCGTAGGTAGCGGGCAGGACGAGGTGTACTCAAACGCCTGTCCAGGCTCGAGGCGAGGCTGCGCACCGACCACCCCAGGGCCCTTGACCTCCTGAACCTCTCCTTCACCGTCGGTGATGATCCAGTGGCGGCTCCGAAGCCGGACAGGCGCAACCCCATCATTGGTGATCCGCACGGTGTAGATGAAGAACCAGTAGCACTGCGAGGGCTCGCTCCGCTGGGGAATGTACTCCGAGCGAACTGCGATGCGTACGCCGTTCGTTGTGGCTTCCGAGCAGAACATAGGACCCCCAGTCTACCGGCTCAGGGGCCGCCAGGCTGGGGGTCAAAGAGAAGCGAGAAGCAGCTTCTTAGGCTGCTGGGTCGACCGGGGCCTCGTTGCCGTCGGTCTCAAGGGCCTCATCGACCCACTCTGGAGCGAAGTCCTTGAGGCTTTCAAGGGCGGCGGGACCCACGTAAGGCCGCTCGGCGACCTCGCTCAGAGCCAGATAGGGCCGTCCGGCAACGAGCGCCTCAGCCGCACGGACATCGAGGCCCGCAGCGAAGTCGAGTGCCTCGATGCTGCCGAGGTTCGCCAGAGCGAGGGTGTCGCCTCGCTCGGTCTCGGTAAAAAGGACGCCCTCCACCTCGACCACGGGAACCCGATCGAACTGGTGAGCCACGTAAGCCAACTGCTCGATGGTCGCGGGGCCGACGTAGGCCACCCCGTCCAGCTCGAACAGACCGTCAAAGAGGTCGTCGTCAAAGGTTCCGTCGATGCCATCAGGACCCCGGCGGTGCCCAACGATGCGCTCAGCAGCGCGGGCATCGAGGTGGGCCTCCTCGTCGAGGAAGACCTCGTCGGTCTTGGGATCGTTGACCAGCGACACCACGCCAAGGGCGGTTCGGTGATCAATCGAGAGCGGCTGGCCCACATCCGTTGCAAGCAAGAGTCCGTCCTGCTCCCACTCATCGACGGCGGCAACGTCCCCCCCGCAACCTGCGGTCAGGACGGCCACGCCAAGGGTGGCGAGGACAAAAAGGCAATTCCAAAAACGCTCGATGTTCCAGATCATGTCTGCAACCTCCAGCGCGATAATTCACAGCTCCCGACGGGGAGCGGAGTGGGCTGACCCCTACGGTCAACGAACTCCGGGCAGGACCGGCGCGCAAGCGGCGCTGCTGCGACTCGGGCAGAAGCCCGATTCAGGTCCGCGGGAGTGGCGCTGAGCCAGAACCTGCCCGGCGAAGAGCGCCCGCGCGAACCGAGACGGAACCTAAAGGCCGAAATCGACCAAGCCAACCTTTGTTCTTAAACAAAACAAGTTTGTGAAATCTAAGTTATTTGAGATCAAATCAGACCCCCGCCTGCTGTGTGCAGCACATCACTTAGCGACTCGACTGGTTCCACAGTTTCAAGCGAGCCCCCTGAGACTTCGAGTCCCAACAAAAGCCGGAGTTCCAATCGTGAAGTTCCTCCACCGCAAAGATCTCTTCTGTTGGAGTCAGTTCGACACCACCCGAAACATCGACTTCAACGGCTTTCTGTGGACTCGAAGCGGTGCATCCAATGTCGCCATCGACCCGATGCCCGCCACCGACCACGATCTTGCCCATATGGAGGAGCTCGGGGGCGTCGGCTGGATCCTCATCACCAACCCCGACCACCTGCGTGGCAGCCAGCAGCTCATGAAGCACTTCGGCGCCAAACTCGCTGCTCCCGAGGGCGACCGGGAGCATCCGGCTCTCAACAGCGTCTCAGTCGGCTCTTGGTTTGCCGCCGGCGATACCCTGCCCTGCGGGATTGGCGTCCTCCCCATGGAGGGCAGCAAACTCCCGGCGAAGTCGCCCTCCTGCTTCCAGAGGGCGACACACTGATCTGCGGTGATCTTATCCGGGGGCAATGGGCCGGTCGGCTCAATCTTCTCCCAGCGCAGAAGCTCAGCAACCCGTCGAAGGCCCGCGAATCGGTCGAGGCAGCAGCTCAGCTCAGTGGTCTCCAGAGCGTCCTGGTCGGCGACGGCCAGTCGATCTTCCGCGGCGGTGCAGACCGCCTCCACGAACTCACCAGAAGCCTCGTGCAGTAGACGGTTCCAAGCCCCCACGGACCACTCCAGCCGTCCAGCCCCATCCCTACTCAGCCAAACGGACTATTATAGGGACGCGCACGCCGTGATATATGAGGCGCTCCCATCCTCCCGGAGCCCCCATGTCTGAGCCTCACCCCGCCCTGACCACCTTGTCCGATGAAGAGGTCGCCTTCGCAGACGCCCTTGGCTCCTTCTTCCGCGAGCAGGTAGGCCCGCTCGTCCACCAGATGGACAAGGAACAGCAAATCGAGCCCTCTCTCATCCCCAGCTTCTTCGAAATGGGACTGATGAGCATCGAGATTCCCGAACCATTCGGCGGGGTTGGGGGGACCTTCTTCATGGCCATCCAGGTGGTGGAAGAGGCCGCGGTCGTGGATCCGTCGATCTCGGTCTTTATCGACGTTCAAAACACCTTGGTCGTCAACGCCATCAACAAGTGGGGCACCGACGAACAGAAGGGCCGCTTCTTCGGCAAGCTGTCCAGCGGCACCGTCGGCGCCTACGCTCTCAGCGAGTCCGGCTCGGGCTCGGACGCTTTCGCGCTCAAGTGCAAGGCCACAAAAGACGGAAACGACTGGCTCTTGTCCGGCAGCAAGCTCTGGATCACCAACGCCAACGAAGCCGGACTCTTCGTCGTCTTCGCCAACACCGACTTCGACGCCGGCTACCGAGGAATCACCGCGTTTGTCGTCGATCGGGAGATGGAGGGCTTCACCATCGGAAAGAAGGAAGACAAGCTGGGAATTCGGGCCTCCTCGACTTGCGAGCTGAGGTTTGAGAACGTCCGCGTGCCGTCGGAGAACGTCCTAGGGCCCGTGGGCAAGGGCTACAAGGTCGCGATCGAAACGTTGAACGAGGGACGGATTGGCATCGGAGCGCAGATGGTGGGCTTGGCCCAAGGCGCACTGAACGCCGCCGTGGCCTACGCCCAAGAGCGGGAGCAGTTCGGCCAGCCCATCTCCAACTTCCAGGCCATCCAGCACCAGATCGCCCAAGCGGCCACTGAGATCGAGGCAGCCCGCCTCATGGTCTACAACGCCGCCCGCCTCAAGGACGCGGGCCAACCCTTCATTCAGCAGGCCGCCATGGCCAAGCTTTTTTCGAGCCAAGTCGCAGAACGGGTGGCCAGCATCGGGGTGGAGATTCACGGCGGAAACGGGTTTACAACCGAGTATCCTGCGGAGAAATACTTCCGCG
>CAZQTQ010000088.1:4176-12740 GCA_964596025.1 uncultured Rickettsiales bacterium | reverse complement strand
CCTCCAGCGCAGACTTAGTCCGAACGACAGCGCTTCGTTCCAGCACCTCCTGGCCAAGCGGGACGATCTCTAGGAGGCCGCTCTTTCCGCTACCCCTGCGTTGGGAGTTTGTAGTTAAGGCCTCGCGGAGTACTCGGTGCACAAAGTCACAGAGTCCGCGGCGACGCGCCTCCCCCTCCTCATCTCCGTCCCGGAAGCCCGTCTGTCCCCACGGCACCTCGACGCAGAGCCGAGTGGGTGCGGCGAAGGGGTCTCCTTGCACGTGGTCGATGTGGAGAAGGAACTGACCAAAGTCGATGCGCCGCGGGAGGCTCTTGTAGGCGCCGTAGCTGCGGCCATCCATGCGCCTCAGGGCTTGACGGAGCCCCTCCGGGTCGGCGCTCACGAGGCCGGCTCGTTGCTTTCGGGGCCATCTCCTTCCCCAGCACCGCCCTCAGTCGCTTGGGCCGCCGCCCCCGCTGAACCATCGCCAGCCCCCTTCGTTGCTCCGCCCTCCGCTTCCTCAGGGCCCTCCGGAGGGCTGCACTGCCGCTCCGAAAGCGCTCCGTTGAAGATCGACCAGATGGCGTGAGCGTGTTCACTCACGGTCTCTTTGGTCCAGCCATCCGTTGATACCGGTTCCAGAACTTCGATCTCCAGGTTCCCGGGATGGATCTTGCCGCCAATGGGCCACCGCACGTCAGCGTCGTAGACCACCACTGGAATCAGCGGCAGCCGGGTGGCGATGGCCAGGTGGACGAAGCCCTTCTTGAACTGCGACCGCAAGCGGTTGTTCCGGCTCCGGGTGCCCTCGGGCCAAATCCACAGACTGAGCTTCCGGTCGACGATGAACTTGGCCCCCGCGTTCAGCGTCTCGATCGCCCTCTCCGGATCGCTTCGGTCGATGAGGATGTGGCCTGTCAGCCAGTAGAGCTGGCCGAAGATGGGGATCTTGGCGACCTCCTTCTTGCCGATGGCGCAGCCGCCCAGAGGACAGAGCCACATGGCGAGGATTGTGTCGATGGCCGAGACGTGGTTGGAGACGTAGATGCCGGGCGGCCCCAGGCGCTCGGGGTTCTTTACGTTCGGACGAATTCCCAAGAACCAGAGGATTGTGGGGGTGAGCAACTTGCCGTAGGCATTGCCGAGCTTGACTCGGATGTGTCGCCACGGAATGCAGAGGAGAGTGAGGGGGAAGAAGATCAGGGCCAAGACGACCATTGCGAGCGCCGAAAGGCTGACGCGGACTCCCCTCGAAATGTGGCCGTGAGGCTTGGTGTGGACCGGTTCTGGGGCGGGCAAGGTGGCCTTCAGGAACCGAGAGTCTCGAGGGCAGCTCGAATTCGCTCGTCCTCGGGATCCAGAAAATGAGCCTTATCGAGGCAACCACGCGCCCCGTCTATGTCGCCGCATGCGATCCGGGCCTGGGCCAAGAGCCACCAGGCTTGAGCATCGGCCGGGCGTTCAGCGAGCAGCTCCTTGAGGATGGGTTCGACGCGCTTGAGCTCTCCCTGGCCCAGGTAGCAGCGGGCGAGGGCTAGCCCCGCCGTGCGCTCAGTGGGCTCGAGTTGCAGCGATCGTTCCCAACACTGGATCGCCATCTCGTCGTTGCCCATTCGGTTGCAGGCTGTGCCGAGCCGGGACCACAAGACCGACGAATTTGGCTGCAGTGCTGCAGCCTCCCGATACCAGGTGAGTGCCGTCTTCCAGCTCTCCTGGACAAACCAGGCTTCGCCCAAGTTGGCCAGGGCCTCCACATCGCGGGGGTCCAAGGCTACCGCCCGCCGCAGGTGCAGCATCGCTTCACCCGGCTCTCCGGTGTCGATGAGACCTCGAGCGAGCTCTGTCCGCCAGCGGCCGTCGTCTGGGCTCAGACGAACCGCCTCCCTCAGGCAGAGAATGGCCGGCTCATGATCCTCTTCCTGCATGGCGAGGTAGCCGGCCAAGCCCCAGAGTTCGGCGTTCTCGGGATGGGATTCTGCGAGGCGCAGGAGCACAGTTCGCGCGGCGGGGAGGTCGTCGGCTGATAATGCGTCAGCCACCTCTTGGAGTGCGTTGGTTCCAACGGGCGTTTCAGCCATGGGTCATCCTACCGGTCAGAAAGGACCGCTTCAGCTCCAACGGGCATTTCCGCCCTGCTTCGGACCGAGAGGCCCCGCAACTCGTCCAGAAGCCCGGTGAGGTCAGCGAAGCAACGGTAGACCGGCGGGATCACAAAGAGCGTCGTTGTGGTTGCGATGAGCAGACCGCAGACGATGGTCGTTGCAAGCGGTCCCCAGACGACGCTCTTCCCGCCGATCCCGGTCGCCATAGGCAACAGCCCAAAGACCGTCGTCACCGTCGTGAGGACGATGGGTCGCAAGCGGACCCGTCCCGCGTTCAGGATCGCCGAACGGATGTCGTTCCCGTCGCCGCTCCTGCGTTCGCCGTTGATGAAGGACACCAGGACCAGCGAGTCGTTCACGACGATGCCGAGCAGGGCGACAACGCCATAGAGCGTGAGAATCGACAGCGGTGTATTGGTCAGTAACAGGGCCGCGGCAGCGCCAAGCAGAGCACCTGGGAAGGTGAAGCCAATCAAGACCAGGGGCTGCACAAAGCTCCTGAACTGCGCCCCGAGGATCATGTAGACGAGCAGCATTCCAAAGGCCCCGAGAAATCCCAGGGCTTGGAGGCTCTTTTGGAATTCCTCGAACTCGCCGCTGTAGTCGATGCGGTAGCCCGGAAAGCGCTCGCTGAAGTTCTTCAGCCGCTTCTGCACGGCCTGAGTTGCCGCTACCGGAGTGGTCTTTGTACGGTCGACATTTCCCGTGATCGTGATCGTCCGCTCCCCTTGGTAGCGGCGGATGGCGTCGGTCCCTTTCCCCGAACTTGTCCGAGCCACATAGGAGAATGGAATGAGCCCCGATTGGCCGAGGATGCGGCTTTGGGTGACGGCGTCCAGGTCATCGCGGTAGGGCTCGCTGTAGCCCACGATGACCGGGATGTCCTCGTCGTTGTCGTGAAAGCGGGTGGCCTCGACCCCGTCGAAGGCGGCCCGCAGCGCCAGACCGACGTCGGCCACCGACACCCCATGAAGTGCTGCACTCTCCCGGTCGACGTGAACCCGGAGCTCCGGCTTGCCCACCACCCAGTCACTTCGAACCCCGTGCACTCCAGAGATGGCCCCCACTTCCTCCCCAACCCATTCACTAAGAGAGACCAGACGGTCGAGATTTGGTCCTTGCACCTTGAGCTCGATGTCGCCTCCAGCGGGCGGCCCGCCCTTGGTTGCCTCCACCTCCAACGAACTGGGCCCCGGGATCAGTTCCATGGATGGGCGCAGGGATGCCACGATCTCCTTCAGGCTTCGGTCCCGTTCCGCGGCCTGCTTCAGGTCGATGATGAGCCCGCCCACGTTGGACTTGATGTACCACTCCTTCTGAGTGATTAGCAGACCGCTGTGAGCGGTAATGCTCTCTACTTCGTCTTCGGGCAAGACCTTCAAGGCCCAAGCTTCCAGCTCACGAACTACGGTCTCGGTCTCTGAGAGCCGGGTTCCCTCCGGCATGCGGGCTCGCACGGAAATTTGCGGGATTTCGTCGCCCCCGAAGAGGTCCATGTCGACCGAAGCTGCGATCGCAATCGCCAGCGGAATCATTCCTAGGTAGACCGCTCCAAACACAGCAAAGCGGACGTGCCGCAGGCGTGAAGCGAGTCGGCGCAGAGCTTCGGCCACCATGCCTCGCGCCAAGAGCACTCCAACTCCTACTAGCCCGGCTAGCAGAGGGAGCGCGAGAGCTATGCCTCCGGCGACGGGTCCAAAGAGGGGGACGAGGAGCGCTGGGATGGTGGCGAAAAGGAGGAGGAGGGTGACCACCAGTCCGAGAGCATTGGCAGCTAAGAGGCCGTTGTCGCCGACTAGGTCCTTGCCTACAGTCCGGTTGGTCAGCGCAATCCCGGCAAGGACGATGACGGCGCCCGACACCGCCGCTAGGACCAGGACACCGGTCGATTGCCCCCCTTCGCTACTGCTGGAGATCGCGGCGACGATGCCCAGCCCCGCCCCCAACGCCACCATCGGCAGCCCCAGAAGGAGCCAGCCGCTGCTGCGAATCCAGCGCCGCTCGCTAGCCGATGCCTCGCTGAGCCGGGGAATGGGCTGGCTGATGAGGAAGTCGAGCAGGCGCAAGTAGGCTTCTACGAAGCGCGAAAAGGACTTCTCCCGTTGCGCAAGTGCCTCGGGGCGGTGCTCACCCCACTGGTGGATATGGCAGGGAAGGGAGATCAGAGCCTCTGCCAGGCTGGCAATGAGCGACATGCTCACGACGACGGGGATGATTCGCATGAACTTGCCCATGATCCCGGGCATGAGCATGAGCGGCAGAAACGCGGCGATCGTGGTGAGAATGGCGGCAAGCACCGGGACGCTGACTTCAGACACCCCATCGACTACGGCATCCATGGGGTTCTTGCCCATGCTTCGGTGGCGAGCGCAGTTCTCTACCAAGACGATGGCGTCGTCGACGATGATGCCCAACACCAGAACCAGCCCAAAGAGTGAGTTCCCGTTGAGGCTTGCTCCGGCGTAGTCCATGAAGATGAAGGTTGCGAGGAAGGCGAGTGGCACGCCCAGAGCGGTGATCAGCGCGTTGCGGACGCCCAGTACCAGCCAGAGGACCGCCAAGACACCAACCATCCCCAGCAGCGCATTGGTCTGAAGGTCCTGAAGGAGGTTTCCAATGGGCTTGGACGTGTCGCCCGAGACGGTTACCCGAGCCCGCGGTTCCAGCTGGTCACTTCGCCGCTCTGTGATCGTCCGGATCTTCTCGATCAGCTCGATAGAGTTGGCTCCGGCCTGCTTGGAGACCGACAGGGTCGCTGCCGGCTCCCCATTGAAGCGGGATCGGATGCGCAGCTCCTCAAAGGTGTCGTGGACTTGAGCTAAGTCACTGATCCGAATCGCGGTCCCGTTGGGTCCGGAGCCGACCACTACCCGCTCTAAGGCCTCCACGCTGTCGAACTGGCCGAGGGTGCGCAGAAGGACTTCGTTCGCCCCGACATTGAGGATGCCGCCGGGGGTGTTCTGGTTGGCCTTCTGCAGAGCTGCGGCGACCTGGGGCAGGGAGAGGCCGTAGCCCTCTAGGGCCACTGGATCGACGTCAACCCGGACCTCTCGGTCCCGAACACCCCCGACCTCGATCTTCCCGATGCCGTCGATTGCCTTGATCTCGTCCTCGAGCTCTCGGCTTAGGTCGAGGCGTTCCTGGGGACTGAGGTCGCCGTGGAGGACGACCTGGACCATGGGCTTGAAGTCCTGGGAGGTGAAGTTCACCCAAATCGGCTCCTTCACATCGTCGGGAAGCGTCACCGCTCCGACCTGCTCCTTGAGGTCCTGGTAGGCGGTCTGAAACTCTTGGTCGGGAATCTGCTCGAACTTGAAGCTGAAGAAGACGTAGCCCTCTTTGGACCGAGAGGAGACGCTGCTAATCCCCGAGACGTCTTCAGCCACGCGCTCGACTGGCACGCCGATGAGCTGTTCGATTTCGTTGGCCGAGGCGCCGGGCAGCTGGACGTTGAGGAAGACCCAGTTGAACGCGATCTCGCTCATCAGCTCGCGGGGGAGGCGACTGAAGCTGTGCACTCCCATGAGGATGAGCCCCACGATGAGCATGTGCACGAGGACGCTGTTTCTTATGCTGAGGCGCGCAAGCCAGCGCACAGTTGGCTCTCCCGGTGGTTCTCAGCCCTCGTCGGGCTGGTCCGTGCTGTGGTCGCGCCGACCGTCGAGGGCGGTCATGGAGTAGCGCTTGACTTGCGCTCCCTCGCTGAGGTGCTGGCGGCCGAGGGTGACGACTTCTTCGCCGGGCTCCAGGCCGCCTAAGACCTCTCGGTCCTCGCCGTCAACTGCGCCAAGCTGGATCCGCCGCAGGTGGGCCATGTCGCCCTTGAGGACGAAGACTGTGGCCGGTGGGCCGGCGGCCACGGCCAGATCGGGGATGAGGACTGCACCATCTCGCTCGCGAAGTACCACCTCGATCCGGACCAGGCTCCCAGGGAGAAGTGCGCCGTCCTGGTTTTCGGCGAGGATCTCGATGGGGAAGGTGCGGGTACGTGTGTCGGCGTGAGGACCGATGTGTTCGACGCGTCCTGGGATCTCGAACCGTGGTTCTTCCCCCGGGCGGTCGCTCACGAGAACTCGAGCCTCTTGGCCCACGGAGAGATTGCGGACGGTTGCAGCCTCGACGCCGGCCTGCACCCGAACTCGGGAGGTGTCTACTAGCTCCAAGGCTGGAGCACCGGGCCTCACGAGCGCCCCCTTCTCGAGGTGCCGGGCCGCGATGCGTCCGGGGAACGGGGCGACAAAAGAGCACTGTTCGAGACTGCGCTCTGCCAACTGAAGCCCGGCCTCTGCTGCTTCTACCGAGGCCTGAGCGCTCAGCCACTGGGCCTCAGCTCGCTGGTACTCCAGGGTCGAGCTGGCCCCCTGTTCGTGCAGCCTCTCGCTCCTCTCGAAGTCGATTTGGGCAAGCTGGCGGGCTGATTCGGCTTGCTGGAGCTGGGCCTTGGCCTGGGTCAAGCGCGCTGTAGAGCTGCGGGCATCGAGGCGTGCGAGGACCTGGCCCTCGCGGACTGGGTCCCCCAGCTCGACTGCGACCTCTTTTACCGTTCCCCCGGTCTCTGCCGAGAGAATGACCCGACGGTAGGGCGCGATGTTGCCGACCAACTTGACGGTGTCCGCGATCACCCCTGGTCGTGCGGTCTCCGTTGCAACCTGAATGGCACGTACCTCTTCGACCGCCTCTGCCTCTTGGCCCTGAGAGGCGCAGGCCGTCGAGAACAGGGTCGCCGCCACCAGGGCGAACAGGGGGGCAGGACAGGGGCGCATGCCCTCCTGAATAGCACCTATTGGCGCCAAGAGCTTCATTGCAAGGGGGAAACGCGGCCGGGGCAGGCCGTGAGGGCGGCCCTGGTCAGCGCCGGGGTACGCTGACCCAGATGTCGTCGTCGGTGTCAGCCTGGCCGTCTGGGCCCAGAGAGAAGATCTCGTACTCGTCCTTGAAGACCCGCAGCCGGTAGGTGTTGTCCCAAGGGTCAAATGCGGGGTCGGAGCCGTCGGTGTTGTGCAAGTTGGCCCGGACGAACTCGCTGAAGTCGTCTTCGATGCTGTTCGTTACAGAGTCGAAGCCGATCTGCGTGATGAGGGAGCGGCTGAGGTTGCCTAACTCAGCCTTGGCCGAGACGACCAACGAGGCGTCCTGCGCCATGTCGGTTAGCTGCTGAATTCGGTCGCCTTGGGTCGCGAAAAATCCGCTGGTGATGGCCAGAGGAATCAGCCGTGCCATGACGCTCATGATCCCGCCTCCATCCGTGCTGCAGCGAGGGTTTCGAGGGCTAGCCCCACGTGGAAGGAACGCTTGAGAAGCTCCTCCAAGACCGCCTTGGGCACCTCAATAAGGCACGAGTCCTGAGCGCAGGCAACGTTCGCTGATCGAGGCTGGGACAAGAGAACTCCCATCTCTCCAAATGTAGACCCTTCACCCAGCATTGCCACTGTTTCTTGCTTTCCGTCCTCGTCGACCCGGCTAACTTCCACCTCTCCCACAACCACTAAGTACATGGCTTCGCTGACTTCCCCCTGCTTCAGGATGACGTCGCCTGCCTTCGCTTCCCGCTCCACCACCCGGGTGGCCAAGTTGAGGCAGCCGGTTGGCCCGAGGGCCGCGAGCTCGGGAATGCGGCCCAGGAAGCGGGCGCGCTCCAAGGTGCCCCGTACGCCTTCGGCCACTGACTCGGCCCCACTGAGGGCCTGGTTGAAGGCGGCGGTGTCAAGGGCCAAGAGCGCCGTGGGCTCCACCGCGCGGACGTCGTGGGCGGACTCGCCTCCGGTCAGAGCATCCTCGCCGAAGTTCTCGCCTGTCCCAATGCTCGCCACAAACATGTGGCCGCCTTCAGGCAGGGGGCGGAGGAGCTCCACCCGCCCCCCCAAGACCCAGTAGAAGCTGTGAGACGGACCAGCGCGCCGGATCCAGGCCCCCGCCTCGAACTGGAGCTTGTCGACCCCGCTGAAGACGTTGCTCAGGCTTTGATCGGGCAGGGCGCTGGCCAGGGAGAGGCGCTTGACCGCCTCCATGAGCTCGTCTTGTTCCTGAGTCGAGAGCGAAGTTGCTGCGGCTTGGCTTTGGGGGCTGTCTACGCGACGGGGGCGAACGATCTGATTCAAGAGTCGGACCACGACGACGATCGCCGTCACGAACAAGACGAGTCCGACGGCAACGACATAGAGCAGGACTGCACCGCAGACGATCTGGACGAGGGTCGACTCCGTCCGCGCCCACTCCGCCTCCAGGGAAAGGAACTGGCTCAGAATCTGGGCCAAGAAGATGTGGAAGGCAGCAAAAAACCACACGAACCATAGGCTAGCGACGAGGGAGAAGCGCCAGCCTGCCTCGGTGCGGATGCCAGTGACCACGCCCCGGAAGAGCTCTTCGGCGATGAACTTTCGGACCCGGAAGCGTTGGCGGGGTAGCCTCGCCAGCTGTTCGACCAGTCGCGCTCCGTCGGTGGCGAAGACTGGGCAAAGCTGGACGAAGACGATCAACAGG
>CAZQTQ010000088.1:2422-4166 GCA_964596025.1 uncultured Rickettsiales bacterium | reverse complement strand
GGGCGACGGCTCCGATGTGGGCGTTGGCAGGGGCTGTCTCGGTGACGACATGTTCGGCAAGGAGGAGGCCGCCGACGGCCCCGGGCGCGAGGAGGCCAGCAAGACCAAGGCGAAGCTGGAGGCCTCGGCTCAAGTGGAAGGTCTGGCGGTCGTCTACGTCGAAGTAGAGGATGCCGCAGGTGATGCGGAATCCAGCTCTCTGTAGGCCCATTCCCGGGCCGGCCAGGATGGCGGCCCGGACGAGGCCCCGAAACGACATGAGTAGGGCAGCAGAGAGGTAGCAAGCGACGACGCCGCCGACCCAGCTGCCGCCGATATTCATTAGGTTGCCCGGCCAGAGCTGCGGTCGCGTTGCGAAGAGGGCCAGGCCAAGGAGGGTGGCCAGGCCCATGGCGGCAAGCGCCAAGGGGCTGGAGAGCGCCCGTCCGAGGTTTGCGGTCCGTGCCAGGGGCTGCGCCAAGCCCGACCCCAACCGAGAGACGGACAGCAGGGACCGGGCCACCTTCCATGCCTTCGCTTCGTCTAGCAGGCGCTTGCGGTGGTGGGGGAACAGGGCCTGACGGACCTCGTCTTCGTTTTCCAGCAGGCCGCGGTCCCACAATCGGTAGAGGACCAGGGCAAGGTCGTGGTAGGCGAAGCCTCCCCGGGCTGCGAGGAGGAGGGCTTCCAGCTCCTCGAGGCTCTTGCTGCCGTCCATGGCCCGCACTGTGGCCTCGAAGTTCCGCTCGACCAGCAATTGGGTTCGCCACCCTTGGTGTTGCAGGAGGATCCCCCGGTCGCCGAGGTCCTGAAACGCAACCTTCGGCGAGAGGCGGGGTTGAACAACTTCTGCGGTCATTCTGCGGCTCCTGTGTCCATGGGCCCGGAGTCTGGGGCTCCAGCCGAGCTACGGCTCCGATCCTCATTGTGCGAGACCGAAGCGCATCGGCGCAAGGCAGGGGGGCGGATGGGCGGCGGTTGGGAGAGGATCAGGAGGCGCCTCATGGCTCAGAGGCGTACCAAGAGCGTGGCCTTGAGGAAAATCTCCCGTGCGTTCTCCTGGAGTTCGAGGTCGCTTCCCCAGAGGAGCCGTTCGGCGTAGCCCAAGTAGATGGAGGTCCCGGGATACGGAATGAGGGTGAGAAGGGCGCTCAGGTCCAATCGGGAGCTGCTCTCTTGCAGGGCACCGGCCGTGCCAAAGAGGGTCGAGTCGCGACCTTGGACAATCAGCCGCAGGTTGAGGGCGCGGGAGAAGGCGACGACGGCACGTGCGCGGTAGATGAGCAGGCGGTCCTGCTCTTCTCCCTCTTGCCCCAGCTGGTTGAGGCCTACGCCGACCTCCAGCGCAAAGCGGCCGAAGGCTCGGAGTTCTGCGGATCCCTCGATCTGTCCTTCCGGGGCCTCGCTGGCGTCTCGGTAGCGGATGGCTGAGCCGTAGTGCCCCTCAATCTCGAGCTTGAGGAAATCGAGACCGGTGTTTTTTAGCTCGAAGCCGATTCGGCCGCCGTCGAAGTCTTTGTCGAGGTACTGCTCGTCCCAGTAGTTGGCACCCAGGGCCAGTTCGGTGTTTGCGGGTAGGCCCAGCTCTACCTCCGCCTCCTGCTGGGCCTCAGCAGGACGAATCGATTCTTCCAGGCCGGTGAGAGCGGCATCGGAGAAGAGGTTCATCTTCACCCAACGCAGCGGACCTGAAGGCGGATCGAGCTTGCGCCAGGCGTAGCCCCAGAAGTTCAAGCGGTCGCTTCGGTCCAGGAAGGCGTTCTCG
>CAZQTQ010000088.1:0-2412 GCA_964596025.1 uncultured Rickettsiales bacterium | reverse complement strand
CCTCCACCGAAGCCGTAGTTGGCTGTGTTCCGGTGGGCGTCGACGTTGACGTTGGGGCCAACGAGGTGGCTGCCGCCGGTGCGATGGGTATCCGAGAGCGCAATCTTGGTGGAAAAGCTGGTGACGTCGTCGAGGGCCAGTATGAGCTCGCCGTGGATGCCTCGGTAGCCACCGACGTGTTCGCCTTCGGGCCGGACGAGTTCCTTGTCGGCCAGCACAAGAGAGACCTCACTTCGGCGTCCGAAGTTCTGTCGGAAGCCGAGGTGAGTGACTAGGGCCAGCGAGCCCTCTACGTCTTCTTCCGCAAAACCAGGGGTCTCGCTGCCTTCGGTGATGCTGGGCGAAGGCGCAAGGTCCAGGGCGTGGAGGAAGGCGATGGCGCTCTTCTTCAACGTGCCGCTGAGCTTGAGCCCGTAGATGGGGTCGACGACGGTGCGTGTGTGGAGCATCTGCCGCTTGTAGAGCTCCCGCCCTTCGACGAAAAACGGTCGCCGCTCCGGAAGGAAGAGGGCGTAGCGGGCGTTGTGATCGATCTGGTCTTCGTCGGCCTCGATCTGGCTGAAGTCCGGATTGACGGTGGCGTCCAGAGTCAAGGACGGCGTGACCTGCCACTTGAAGCCCACACCGGGGTCGACGGTGTCGGGGAAGCCGGGCTCTCGCCACTCCAAAGGCGCCTCGGTGGTCTCGCGGTCTTGGCCCACCCGGACCACGACGGTGGGGAGTAGCTCGATGCCGGCACCCGAGCGCTTGGGCTCAAGGCCTTGGAGAGGATGGAGCTGATAGAGCGCATGACCACGATCCCCTCGGACCTCGGGAAAGCTCACCCTCTCGTTGCGGGCTGCGAACTTGCGGGTGAGGAGGATGCCCCAGGGGCGGTCGGAGTTCTTCGGGAAGCGTAGCGAGCGGAAGGGAATGGCTACTTCCACGTCAAATCCGCCCACTACCTTGCGACCGGACGAGCGGAACATGGCGTCCCACTCCGGGAAGCGGCCCATGTGCGAGGGCACCACCAGCAGGTCTTTCTGGACCCCCAAGGCATTGACGGCGAAGGCGTAGGCCCGCCGGCCATCCCCAAAGGGGTCAAGCACCATCGAGACGCTGTCGTCGCGCTCGATGTCTTCTCGTTCTGCGATATAGGCCCGGACTCGGGTCGGATCGTCGAACCGGCACTCCCAGGCGAAGTAGAGGTTCGTGCCGTCCGAAAGGATGCGGACTCGGGTGCTTCCCGCTGGCTCGAAGCCCTCAGTCGGCTTCATGCCGACAAAGTCGACGACTTCGACGGCTTGGTCCCACTCCGGTTCGTCGAAGCGAGCGTCGACGGTAATGGACGCCTTCTCCAGGCCAGGGACGACAACCGGGCCCAAGGTGGTGGTTGCTGTGCCGGCCCAGAGGGGTGAGGACAAAAGGAGAGTACAGGCCAAGACGGCGAGGGGGTTCGGGACAGGCTGAGCACAGCGTTCCAGTCGGCACCCTGAGGCGGACCGATCGGAACGAGAGGGGCGGATCGGTCTAGTGGGTGGGCCGATCGGCACGGGCGGGGAGTGGGTTCTCGGCTGCTGCCTCCTCGCTCTGTGCGGTGGACGCGGTCCGGGAGCGGAGCGCCTCTACGGCACGAAGGACGGCCTCGGGTGTAGCGGGGATGCGTAGCGGCACCTCCGTTCCCACCGTGCCAAATCCTCCGATGGCGTGGCGTAGCGCGGTGATGGCGGAGATGGCCAGCATTAGCGGCGGCTCCCCGACCGCCTTGCTGCCGTGGATGACTTCGGGCTGAGCCGCTCGGTCGAGCAGGCGTACGCGAAAGTCCTCCGGGGCATCGCCTAGGGACGGGATCTTGTAGGTCGATGGCGAGTGGGTGAGCAGAAAACCTCGCTCGTCCCAAACCAGTTCTTCGGTCGTCAGCCAGCCCAGGCCCTGGATGTAGCCCCCTTCGACCTGGCCCCGATCGATGGAGGGGATGAGCGAGTCGCCAACGTCATGCAGCACATCGGCGCGGAGGACGCGGAACTCGCCGGTCAAGCCGTTGACCTCGACCTCGGTAATGGCGGCGCCGTACGCGAAGTAGAAGAAGGGCCGGCCCTGGCCCGCGGCGCGGTCGTAAGCGATTCCTGGCGTGCGGTAGTAGCCGGTGGCCGCCAGCGAGATCTGCTGGGCCCAAGCCGAGCCTGCGACCTCGGCAAAGGAGACGGAGTTCCCGTTGGTGGCGAGGACCTTGCCCGCCTCGAAACGGAGTTCTTCCGTGCCGCCGTTGCTACGGCCTAGGAGGGCGGCAGCCACCGGTCGCATGCGCTCTCGTATGGCCTGGCAGGCTTCCTTGACCGCTTGGCCGTTGAGGTCCGAGCCCGAAGATGCGGCGGTGGCCGAGGTGTTGGGCACCTTCTCGGTCGAGGTCGTCATGATCCTGATCGAGTCCAG
>CAZQTQ010000087.1:0-12749 GCA_964596025.1 uncultured Rickettsiales bacterium | reverse complement strand
GTGATCTCCAACGGGCCCCATGCTGAGGTGGTCTGCGTCCCCTACCGTCTCTGCGCGGCAATTCCCCCAGGCCTTCCCTACGCCGACGCCGCCTTCGCCGTCTTGGGGGCCATCGGCCTCCAGGGGATTCGGCTGTGTGCGCCGAGCCTGGGCGAGCGGGTCGCGGTGATCGGACTGGGGACGATCGGCCTGCTTTGTGTGCAGATGCTGCGCGCGAGTGGGTGCAGCGTCCTGGCCATCGACCTCGACACGGACCGCTGCACCCTCGCCCGAGAACTCGGGGCCACCGCGATCGACCTGAGCCGGTCGGAAGACCCGCTCGATGCAGCACGGAGCCTCAGCGGCGGTGCTGGTCTCGACGCCGTCCTCATCACCGCTGCCACACGATCCAGCGAGCCCGTAGCGACTGCGGCCCACATGTGCCGCAAGCGGGGCCGGATCGTCTTGGTCGGAGTGGCAGGCCTGGAGCTGGATCGAGCCGACTTTTACCAAAAGGAACTCAGTTTCCAGGTCTCTTGCTCCTACGGGCCCGGTCGTTACGACCCCGATTATGAGCTCGATGGCAACGATTACCCCATTGGCTTTGTCCGTTGGACCGAGCAGCGCAACTTCGAGGCCGTACTCGAGATGCTGGCCGACGGACGCCTGCAGACCGCCCCCCTGCTCAACCGCCGGGAACCCCTGGACGCCGCCCCCCAGCTCTACGAAGCCATCGCCCAAGGCGCGGCCATCCTCGGGGCTGTCTTGGACTACCCCCCGGCCGAATCCGATCCCGAAAAGCGGATCTTGAGACCTCAAGTGGACCTCGTCGCCTCGCTACCCCCTCCCCCCGAGGGCGGAATTTGCGTAGGTGTCCTGGGGGCAGGGTCCTTTTGCACCAGCACGGTCCTGCCCGTACTCAAGAAGGACGGGGTCCGCCTCCGCTCCATCGCGTCACAAACCGGGGCTTCGGCAGGACAGGCCGGCCGCAAGTTCGGATTCGAACAGGCCAGCACCGACGCCCAAGCACTCCTAGACGACCCCGCCATCAACACGGTCTTCGTCACCACCCGCCACGACAGCCACGCGGACTACTGCATTCAGGCCCTGGAACGAGGCAAGTCCGTGTGGATCGAGAAGCCTCTGGCTCTCCGCCCGGACGCCCTCGATGCCGTAGCCGAGGCCCGAAGCAGGGGGGGCCATCCGCTGGTCATGGTGGGATTCAACCGCCGATTCGCCCCCCTCGTAGCGCAGGTCAAAGAGCTCATCGACCGAATCCCCGAACCCAAGGCCTTCGTGATGACGGTCAACGCCGGACGCCTTCCCGACGACCACTGGAGCCTCGACCCCAAGGTCGGCGGCGGCCGGCTGGTTGGAGAAGGCTGTCACTGGGTCGATCTCTTGCGCTTCCTCGCCGGCTGCCCGATCCAAGCGCACCACTGCACGACCTTTGGCCCCTCGGCAGCATTGAAGCACCACGCCGACAAGGCCACCATCACCTTTCGCTACGCCGACGGCTCGATGGGAACTCTGCACTACCTAGGCAACGGCTCCCCGGCCTTCCCCAAGGAACGGCTGGAGGTCTTTGTCGGGGGACGCATCCTCCAACTAGACAACTTCCGCAGCCTCCGGGGCTGGGGCTTTAAGGGCTTTGGCCGCAAGACCCTCCGCAAGCAGGACAAGGGCCACAGCCACGCAATTCGAGCCTTCCTAAGCGCGGTACAAAGCGGCGGGGACTCTCCCATTCCCTTCGAAGAGCTCATCGAGGTGAGCCGGATCTCGATGGAGATTGAGGCCGCCGGTCGCGGCCCAGGCCCTGTGGAATGAGCGAAAGGGGCTGGCAGCTGGCGGGCTTTGCGCGAACCCTACCCCGCCTCGGCCTGCGCAACCTCAGCCGCTACGCCCTGCACCGCGCCCGCAGTAAGAGCGGTTGGTACCGAAGCCAACAGCCAGTCCAAAGCTGGGAGTCCTTCGACGCGGCGGCTGGGGGAAGGATCCGGAGCCCCTGGAGTCCACCATCTGCCTCCCAGCTCGCCTCGGTACTCGGGAACACCGAAGGTCTAGCTGAAGCGGCCCGACAGATCGAGTCCGGAAAGGTCCGCTACTTCTCCGGCCCCTGGCAAGACCGCCCCGCCCACTGGCAAGACCATCCCAAGACCGGCCGCCGAGAGGCCTCCGCCCACTGGAGCGAGCTCCCTCCCCGACTGCCCGAGGACCACGACGTCAAGTGGGTGTGGGAGCCAGCACGCTTCGCCTGGGTCTTTCCTTTGGGACGAGCCTGGGCGGCCGGACTTGCACCCGCGGCGCCGAAACACTTCTGGGCCTGGTTCGAGTCCTTTCGAGCCGAGAATCCGCCCTTTGAGGGGATCCAATGGGCCTGCGGCCAAGAGTGCGCTCTGCGCTTGTGCGCCCTGGTTTGGGCCTCAGCCGTCTTCGAAAACAGCGCGGACTCTACCCCGAGCCGAATCCAAGCCCTCGCGGGCACCGTCGCCGCTCTGGCCGAACGCATTGACCAGGCCTTGATCTACGCCCTGGCCCAACACAACAACCACGGGCTCGGTGAAGCACTGGGTCTGTACCTTGCGGGCTACGCACTCCCCGATCACCCCCGGGCGGAGAGATGGACCGACCGGGGGCGAGCCGCACTTCGGGCCCAAGTAGAGGAACAATTCGCGGAGGACGGCAGCTACGCGCAGAACTCCACGAACTACCATCGGGTCGCACTTCGCTACCTGCTCGTAGCCCTGCACTGTGCTCGCCGCCGAGGCGACCCGCAGTTCGAGGAAGCAGCCTTCCTCGACCGGCTCCGAAAGGGGGTGGCCTTCCTGTTCCAACAGCAGGACGAAGCGAGCGGAGCGGTCCCCAACTATGGGGCCAACGATGGCGCGAATCCAATTCGCCTGAGTTCGTGCCCCTATGACGACCACCGACCGGTCTTGCAGGCCCTGCATTGGCTCTTGGATGGGCGACTGCTCTTCCGGGCCGGGCCATGGAACGAGGAACTCCTGTGGCTGGGTGCTTCGGAGGCGGACCTGCAGGCCAAGCCTTCTCCTCCCGAGCGCCCCGGCCTCGTCCGGTTCGACGCCGGGGGCTACTTCGTTCTTCGGGGACCCAAGAGCTTCGCTCTGTTCCGATGCCACCGCCACACCAGCCGTCCGTCCCACGCGGACATGCTCCACCTCGACCTGTGGTGGGGCGGTCTCAACCTCTTCGCTGACGGCGGGACCTATGGCTACAACGACCCGCGGCACTGGGGGGAGCACTTCAAGTCGACTGCGGCACACAACACCGTCGAAGTGGGAGGCCGCAGCCAGATGCATCCGGGCAGCAGGTTCTTGTGGCTGGACTGGACCGAAGGGGTGCTCCTCGAGGCAAATGAGGAGGAAGGCGGGCGCGCCTCGGGCGAACACAGCGGCTACTGCGCCGGCGGTCGGGGGATCATGCACCGGCGACACGTCCTCGTCGCCGACGACGACTGGCTCATCGTCGACGACCTCTGGACCGAAGGCGCCAGCCCAGCCCAAGAGGCCGTCCTCCGCTGGCACCTCGGCTCCCAGATCGAGTGGTCAGCCACCGAGGACCGCGAGGGCGGCATCGTCGCCCTGCAGAGTCCCACCACCGAGGCCGGGATCTGGCTCGGGGGGACGACCCTTCCCCGGTGGACGCTTGTAGAGGGCAGCGTAGAGGACCCCAAGCGAGCCCGAAGCCCCAGCTATGGCCAGCTTCAGCCCTGCGCCGTGCTCATTGCAAGCACGCCCGAGAAGCTCGGCCGAGGGAACTCCATTCGCTGGTTGACGGCGGTCGGAAGCAGTCCCCTTGTCCGTGAAGGAGACTCCCTGAAGTGGCGAGGACGGCCGGTACCGACCGAGGCCAACGAACCCCTCTAGGCCCAGCGGCGCTAGCTCCCCCGGTGGTTCCCCGGGGACATCGAGATCTCGGCCTCCTGGTTGCTCTTCAAGATCCCATCGAAGTACTCGATGGTCCGGGTGAGGCCCTCTCGAAGGGAGATGCTCGGCCTCCAAGCCAGGAGCGACTCCGCCTTGGAGATGTCGGGGCAGCGGCGGGTCGGGTCGTCTACGGGAAGTGGTCCCTCGACGATCGTGCTCTTGCTGCCGCATAGCTCGACCACGATCTCTGCGAGCTGTCGAATCGTGAACTCTTCGGGATTTCCTAGGTTGATGGGTCCGGAATCGGCGTCTTGAGCCATCATCCGGCCCATGCCCGCGATCAGATCGTCCACAAAGCAGAATGAGCGGGTCTGGGACCCGTCGCCGTACACGGTGATCGGGCGCCCCTGGAGGGCCTGGACGATGAAGTTGGACACCACGCGCCCATCGTCCAGGAGCATCCTCGGGCCAAAGGTATTGAAGATCCGAACCACCCGCACATCGACCCCGTTCTGGCGGGCGTAGTCAAAGCAGAGGGTCTCGGCCAGCCGCTTGCCTTCGTCGTAGCAACTTCGAGGCCCGATAGGATTCACGTTGCCCCAATAGCTCTCAGGCTGGGGGTGCACATCGGGGTCACCATAGATCTCGCTGGTAGACGCGTGCAGTATCCGCGCCCGCACTCGCTTGGCAAGTCCGAGCATGTGAATCGTGCCCATGACGTTGGTCTTGACCGTCTTGACCGGGTTGTACTGGTAGTGCACCGGGGAGGCGGGGCAGGCCAGGTGAAAGATGCGGTCGACCTCCAAGAGGATGGGTTGGGTCACATCGTGCCGAATGAGCTCGAAACCCCTGTGGTCCATGAGGTGCTGGATGTGCCGCTTCCGACCGGTAAAGAAGTTATCCAGGCAGAGGATCTCGTGACCTTCTGCGATCAGCTGGTCGCAGAGGTGAGAGCCCAGGAAGCCGGCGCCGCCAGTGACGAGAATCCGCATGGTCCGGAGGATATCTGGCCGACGGTACGCCGGCTACTCCTGGCCCCCCTGGCCCTGCGGTCAGACGGGCGCTAGAGCCCGTCGACCGCCTCTTCCGTCGGCCCAAGGTCCCAGTCTGCCCACAGGCGCTTGCTCTCGGGGTTCTGCGGATCGAGAAGGACCGCAGAGTCGAGTGCACGACGGGCTTGGGCTCGCTGTCCCAAGCGCTGGTGGATTCTCGCCTTGAGGACCAAGGCTTTCAGGTGGTCACGGTCAAGCCCGACAGCACGCGACACCAGCTGGAGCGCCATGTCGGGACGACCAAGGCTGTTCTCCATTCGGGCTTCTTGGTACAGGCTCTCAGCGCTTGCCTTCCGGTTGCCGAGGGTTCGGACCTCGCGGAGCGCGACGCGGCTGGCCCCGAAGTCTCCCTGTTCTTCCTCTAGGCGCGAGAGGCGCAACCACAGCCAAGGGCCCGGGTTTGCGGTGGTCCGCAGCACCCCCCGAAGCATCCTCAACTCGTCCTCAGGCCGATCGGTCCGACCCATCAGTAGGACCACTCGGAGTCGAAGTGCTCCGCTCAAGTCGTCCCGCCGCCACACCGCCATGAGGAGGTCCGCCGCTTCTCTGAGGTTCCCAGCCTCGAGCAAAGCGAAGGCGCCGGCCACCTGAGCGGCAGCCCCCTCAGGACTCTGTTCGTAGGCATGTGCGGCAACGGCCACAGCCCTGGGGTCCTCATCGTCCATCAGCAAGAAGGCGGCCTTGCCCGCCGCCTCGGGAAGATCACGGGGCAAGACTTCAAGGAGGCTCTTCTCTTCGGGGTACGAACGAGCCACTTCACGGAAGACCGCATCCGAATAGCTGCCCCAGCCCTTATGAATCGCCAAATGGTACTCGACCAAGGCCTGCTGCCGGTGCCCCGTCCCGTACAGGAGGCGCGCGGTGAGAATGTGGGGAAGAGCATGCTTGGGCGCCAGACTCTGGGCCCGACCCAGCCAACGGAGCGCTTGCTCTGGGTCTCCATCCCCCGCAAGTCCGGCTGCGATCGCCAGGGCGTTGGGGAAGGAGACCGGGTGCCACCGCGCGGCCTCGTGGGCGACGTCGCGCCACTGGCGCTCCCGACGGATCGTGGCCCGTTCTTCAGACGACATCCATTTGGACGCATCCCAGTGCGGCAGAGTTGGCACGAGGAGCAGGATGCTGAGCAGGAGAGTGCCGAAGCCACCGAGCCACGCCACGCGGTGAATCGGAGCCCCCTCTCTCTCTCCACTCAGAGCGACTACAGCCAAGATCAGGAGTACCAGCGAGAGAACGCCCAGCTGGCTCGAAAAGTCGTTTAGATCATGAAGGGCCAGAGCGATCAGAGCCGCGACCACTCCAGCAAGTCTGTTGTCAAGAAACGCTGCCCTAACTGCGATGATGAGGACCCACAGGATCAGGACAATCAGGGCCAGACCCACCACCGCACCGAAGGCGCTCAGAAGGTCTAAGGGCCAACTTCCATACCACCGGAGCAAGAGGGACTGGCCCTCGTCCTGGTACTGAGAGTGGGCGTCGTAGAGCGCACCTCGACCCACCCCGACGAGGGGAAAGTCGCTGACAAGCGCGAGCCCCTGCTCCCAGCGTTCGGTCCAACTTGGGGTGTTCTGCGGTACAGGTGCATTCCTCCACGCATCCGACGGGGAGAAACTCTGCACCGTTATCGTCGTCCCAGCCGCTACCGCAAGTCCCATCAAGACAAGGACTGCATTTCCCAGGCGACGGTATCGACTCGGCGGCTCATCCTCCTCAGATAGGTCCAGCTCGGGGAGTTCACCCAGGACTCGAAGCAAGGTGAGAAGCAAACAGCCCACGATCAGACCCGTGGGGAAGGGAAGCCCGCCGACGCCCACCCCGGAAGCCACAAGAGCAGCCGCCAAAACGCCAGCAACAAATCGCCGCCGCGGGGCCTGTTCAGGACCCATCGCCTGATTTGCAGCGAGCAGGATTCCCGCCGTCATGAGAGCCAACCAGTGCTCTTTCAGGATGAGCGTGGTGAAGAAGCGGTCGCGTGGGTCCCCGTGGGGCGGATGCAAGACCCCAAGGACGAAGGGATCCCCGCGGTAGGTCTGATAGAGCGAAACGAGAACTGGGATGAGAATCGCTACCGGGAGGCCCACCTGCATGCGTTCGGACCACTCGCTGTCCTGCGACCGAAGCCCTAGCACCCCGAGAAAGAGGCAGAGGACGACACCCTGCAGAGCCAAAAAACCGCCCTCGCCTGGAGCCAGGTGGAGAGGAATCCACTGCGGCTCGACGTTGCCTATCTCCAGTGCGACCGACCACTGCTGCGCCGTGTGGGGGGAGAGGAGACCAACTAAGGCCGGCGGAAGAGGCACCAGCCACGCAAGCGAAGCAATGGCGGCGAGGGCCGCGGGAATCGTGACCCACCGAGTCGGGAGGCGGGGAGCTTCAACGGAGTAGAGGGCCAGGCCCAGACAAACCAAGGTTCCCAGGCCCACCAGCCCCCAAGACCAACGGTGCACCAGGCCCATGGTAGTGGCCGAACCAGCGACGATGCCGAGTACGCCCAAGTCCGCAAAGTAGCCAGCCAGCCGTTCGGGAGTCAGCTCTGGCGGTTCGTCGTCATCCGCATATGCGGTCGCCGGATCGAGGTCCAGGCGTTCGGGCATCTCTTCGGAGACTGTAGAGCCGAGGTCGGTCACCGGTCCCTCAGCTTCCCAAAAGCGGAAAGAGCCAGCGCTGGCAGCTCGCGCGCCTCCTCGACCCCGAGCAGGAGCATGGCCCCCCACCAGGCACCGAATCCCAGCCCCGAGCTAGCCATTAGCCCTGACAACCGCATCCAATCCGACTCCATCCACCCAAGCGTCTGCAGCAGGTACCACAGGCCCGCTGCCAACGCCACGCCCACGGCAGTCGCCCCGAAGTTGCGCACTAGGAAGCCCAGAATGCCCGGAAAGGTCAAGGCAAGGAGCCGTCGGCCAAGAATAAGAACAAGGACCATGACCAGGGTGTCCACGAGGCTCAGTACGAGGACGAGCCCAACAGCACCGTATTCTTCCCAAACAAAGGGGTAGGTAGCAGCGATTGCAACGGTCCGCACCACGCCGAAGGCGACGGGCATACGAACGTTGCCGTGGGCGAGAAAAACGACACTGACTAGCCCCAGCACCGTCTTTGCCAAGACACTGGGTAATTGGCAGCCGAGCAGGAGCCCGGTCAACACGACATCTGCCTCGTCAAATTTTCCTCGGCCATAGACCACGTCAACGATCGGCACACCAAAGACCGCAAGGAGGGACAGAGGAAAGAGCAGGGCAAGAAGCAGGAGACGCAGCGTCCTCCCGAGGCGGTATTCCAGCTCAGCCCGGTTCTGGGCACTTGCCGCAGCGGAGAACGCCGGAAGAAGAACGATGCTCAGCGGCGCCCAGATGACCTGCACCGGAAGGGTCATAAGGCGCTGGGCGTATCCGAGGCAGGAGAGTTGGCCCTCGGGCAGGAGCGCCGCAAAGAACCGATCCACAAAGAGATAGAGGTGCCCGCCTGTGTGGCTCAGGCCGTAGAGGATGAGAACGCTGCCCATGAGGGTCATTGCCGGCCCCCATTCCTTCGACTCGACCCGAGGCATCAACCCCTCTCGGATGGGGTAGACCAGAAGGGTGAGGAGCTGGAGGCCGGCACCCGCCAGAGCCCCCCAGACCGCAGCCTCTACACCAAGACGCGGACCCCCAATCAGCAGCCCGAGGACGAGCATGAGGTTGCACCACAGAAAGGACCCCTGGACCAGGTAGAAGTGGCCTCGGCTCTGGGACAAGGCGGCGATAGTCCCTGAAGCAGCACCGAGAGGAATGAGCAGGGAGGACAATCGCAGCAAGCGCGCAGTCAGCAGCTGATCTGCCGGGGCAAACCCTGGGGTATAGGCGACGACCAGAGGCTCGGCATAGACCGAGAGAGCCAAGGCAGCCCCGCAGCCCGCCACGACCATCACGACCAGTGCGGTCCATGCCAAGGCATGCCCGGCGCCCTCGCGAACCGCACTCTCCCGCTGGTGGATGGGTGCCACCAGAACCCGGGGCACCGCGACCAGGGCGGACGAGGCAGGGACGATGATGAAAGCGAAGACGAGGTAAAAGGCGTCGGTTTCACCCGAAGCCCCAAACTGGTCGGCAACAATCAGCTCCCGCACCAAGCCGAGTACCCGGCTGAGCAGCAGCAGCAACCCGACGACAACGCTAACGCGTGCGAGCCCCGAAAAACGAGCCACTGATCCCCTCACCAACCGATAGAAATCATCGACAGAGACCAGCGACGACCGCAGCGAAGACCGCGGTCAACGACCTAGGACGCGGCCCCGCTCGACTCGTCGGCCTTACGTCGGCCTCCATCTCGGCCCGCAGCTCGTCGCTTCCGATACCGACCGTATTGGTAGCCGTAACCGTAGCCGTAGCCATAGCTGTAGCCGTAGCCGTAGCGGTAGCCGTACCGGCGGGCCGAGAGGTCTACGCCGTTGCAGACCACACCGGCAACCCGGGACCCAACCGCATCCAAGGTACGCAGGGTCTCCCGAAACAGAGAGCGATTCGTTCGCCCGACCCGAAGCACCAACACCACGCCGTCGACCATTTGGCTGAGAACCGCAGCGTCGGTGACGGCAAGTACCGGCGGCGAGTCGAGGAAGATGTAGTCGAAGCTCTGATTCAGGCGCTCCAAGAGTCGCCCAAAGCCCTTGCTAGAGAGCATCTCCGCCGGCTGGGAGGGGGCCCCGCCCGAGGCCAGAACAAAGAGGCCATCCACCCCACTGGGCCGAATCGCCTGCTCGAGGGTGCTTTGCCCGATGAGCACGTCAACCAGCCCCACCGAATTGTCCATACCAAAGACGTCGTGGACATGAGGACGCCGAAGATCGGCATCGACCACCACCACCCGATGGCCGGCCTGCGCCATCGCCGCCGCTGTGTTGGTGCAGACCATGGTCTTGCCGTCCCGCGGGCTCGCCGAAGTCACGACCAGGGACCGCAGGTCGGTCTGGCCGGCCGCAAACAGCAGGTTGGTTCGGATCGACCTGAGACACTCACTTGGCGCAGAGTGGGGGCTCTGGTCGACCACGAGGAAACGTCCCTTGTTGGCGTTGAGGGAGGGAAGTATCCCCAGCGGCTGCACCCGGAAGTAGACATCCAGCTCCTCCAAGTCGCGGATGCTGCCGTCCAGCGAATCGAGAAGGAAGGCCACTCCAAGGCCAAAGAAGCAGGCCACGAGCAAAGTCATCATGGCGTTCAATAAAATGTTGGGATGGGAGGGCACCCGCGAGACGGTCGCCGGCTCGAGGAAGTTGACGTTGGAGGCCTCCAAGTTGCGCACCAACTCCGTCTCCTTGGCCCGTCGGAGGGTGTCCTCGTACAACTTGGCGTGGCTCTTTGCTACGCGCTTGAGCCGGTTGAACTCCACCTCCAGAGCACCGAGGTCCAGCGCCTTAGAACGCGTAACATCGATAATCCCCTTGAGCTTGGTCTCCCTAGCTTGGGCCACCGTCAGGGCGGAACGCACTCCGGCTGCCAGCTTGTCCACCTCGGCCTTGTACGCGTTTCGGAGAAGAGTCAGTTCGCTTCGGGCGGAAGCCTGCCCGGGGTACTTCGGACCAAAGTCCTCTGTATCCCGCGCCAGTTTTCGATCGAGCTCGAGGATCTGCTCGGACAGCTTGGGCAAGACGTCGTTGCCAAGTGCAGCGGGGTGCCCGCTGAGTTCCTGTCCCTCGACAATCCAGCTCTCCAGGCTCTCGGCCACGGCCTCCGCCTGGAGCCGTTCCTCCTCCGTATCGACCAGGCTCTCAGTCATCCGCGCAACCTTCTCGGCATTCAGGTTCTGCCATACCGAGATGGACAGCGATTGCAGGCCATGGAGAGTCACGAATTCCTGGACCGCCTGCTCGGCTGTCCTCACCTGGCTTCGCTGCTTCTCAACTTGCTCCTTGAGCCAGTCTGCGCTCCGAGAGGAGAGATCGACCCGAAGCGAAATTGTGTAGTCGCGATAGGCAGTTGCAAGCGCATTGGCGAGATCTGCGGCGCGGTTGGGATCCCGGTCCGTCGCGGTGATGCTGAAGACCATGCTCCTGGCGGAGGGACGGACAACTGTTCCCGCCTGCAAGAGAGCTACAGCCCGTGCGATGCGCCGCTCGGGGGAGTCGGAAGCCTCGGTGGCACCGTCCCCCGGCAAATCGAGGAAGTCCAAGTCCCGATCGAGCGCGAGGCGGTCGACGACCAGGCGCGCCACTGCCGACCCGGCGATGATGTCGTGCTGGGTGTTGTAGTAGGCGTCCAGGCTCTGATTGCCTCGACCTACTGCGTCCTGGTCGACGCTCTTGACGCCGTCGAGGATGCGCGGGGTGCGGGGATGAATGAGGATCTTGGCAGTCGCAGTGTAGAGACGCTCCTGGGTCGCGGTGAAGATGGCTCCGGCGAGGATGATGAACAGGAAGGCAAGACTGACCACCAACCAGTGCTTTTGGAGAACGCCATAGGCGCGGAGCGCATAGTCCTGGATGGAAAGGTCGCCCATCAGGGGCAAGCTGCTTGCGCGGACGGCCTCAGGGGAGGAGCCTCCTATGGCGGTGGGTCCTCCTATGTCGCGAAGCTCAGTCATTCCCGTTCCATTGGAAGCCCACGAGGCACTCGTACTCGAGTCAAAACGGGCCTCTTCCTCCAGTCAGCAAATCGCGGTGCACAGTACTCGGTGATCTGGGAACCCTCAAGGTAGTACTGCCCTCGTACAATATCCTGCCCTTTTTGTGGGAATACGAGCGACAACACCGCTGACACTGGACATTTGCCCGTGAGGGCCTAGATTGCGCTGCTCATGAATTGCGCTTCGCATTGTCGACTCGCCCTCCTCGCCGCCTTGGCCCTTGCTGCCGCGGCCTGTCCGCAACGGATCCCGCCGGAGTACAGCACTCCGCCGGAAATCCCCCCCAACGTTCTCGGACCGGACGATGTGGTGGAGATCCGCGTCCACCGCCAGGAGAACTTGACGGGGGCCTACACCCTCGGGGCAGACGGCGGAATCGACTTCCCACTGCTTGGGCGAGTGGTCTTGGGCGCAAGAACCGAAGAGCAAGCGGCTGCCTTCTTGATGGATCAGCTGGAACCGGACTATCTGAAGAAGCCGCAGATCAGCGTACTCGTCAGGGAGTACAACTCCAGGAAGGTCTCGGTGATAGGCCAGGTCAAGAAGCCCGGTCGCATCACCTACCGAGCCGGGATGACCCTGGTCGAGGCCATCGCCGAAGCCGGCGGCACTACGGATCGGGCCGCCCTTCAGATGGTCCAGGTCACGCGTTCCCAGGGGGAAGGCGAACGGTTCGAGGTCCCGTTTCGGAAGATCACCACGGGCAAGTGGCCCGATTTCTTCCTCATCCCCGGCGACATCGTCTTCGTCAACGAATCCGCTGTTCGATAAGGGTGACCGTACAAGCCACAATGGGCCCCAAGATCAAGATCTGCCTTGTCGTCGGCGCTCGTCCGAACATTCCCAAGATTGCCCCCATCCTTGCCGGGTTGGCGGCCCACGCGCCTACAATCGAGTCCATCGTAGTCCACACCGGGCAGCACTACGATCCAGAGCTCTCGTCGCTCTTCTTCCGCGACTTGGGCCTGGAGGAACCACACTGGAAGCTCGAGGTCGGCAGCGGCAGCCACGCCGTCCAGACGGCGCGGATCATGATGCGGTTCGAGGAGCGCTGCCTGTCCGAGCGGCCTGGGGCAGTAGTGGTGGCGGGGGATGTCAACTCCACGGTGGCCTGCACCCTCGTGGCCGCCAAGCTTGGCATCCCCGTGGCCCACGTCGAAGCGGGCCTCCGATCAGGCGACCGGAGCATGCCCGAGGAGATCAACCGTCTGGTCACCGACTGCATCGCTGATCG
>CAZQTQ010000086.1:12013-12753 GCA_964596025.1 uncultured Rickettsiales bacterium | reverse complement strand
CCTGAAGGTAGACTCCCATCCGGGAGCACCACCATACGAGACCTGAGCCAAGACTACCTGCTGCAGTGGGGCGAATTGCAGGCCGAGCACGTGGGGCAATTCACCTCCGTGCTCGTCTTGCCGCTGGCCTTGGGCCTGCTCGTCTGGGTGCTCGACCTTCCCCGGTGGTTGCGCTCCCGGGCAGGCGACCCCATCGCGCCGCTTCGGCTGCTTGTGCTCGTCTCGATCCCTCTAGGCCTCGAACGACTGGCGGTGATCTGGGCACAATGGACCGAGCTGCCCTACGTCGGCACCCCCGCCCTGCTGGCACTCGCACTGCTCGCCTCTGCCATCCTCTTGAGCTGTGCTTCTGAGATCCTCGAGGACAACAAGAAGCCCGTAGGGTTCCCCCTCTCGGCCGCAATGTGGGCCACTCAGATTCAACTCAAGCGGGTCTTCGCCCCCGGACAGGCACTCCATGAGCTATCCGACCATGCACCGGCCTGGGTGCGGGTTCTGACAAACATCGGCGTCGGCTTTCGCGTCCTCTCCCGCGCCCTGCTCGTCGTCGCTGGGGGGCCGGCCCAGGCGGTCTCCATGCTGGGAGTCCCCCTCTATGGCATCGCAGCACCCGCCTTTTTTGTCGGAGGCGGCATCACACAGAACTACATGCTGGGCGGAACGGCGGAGGGCCCGATCCTTGTCGGGGTGCTGGTCGCGACCGGGGGCGTCCTCTGGCTGATCTACCGCAAGGGGATCCC
>CAZQTQ010000086.1:11633-12003 GCA_964596025.1 uncultured Rickettsiales bacterium | reverse complement strand
GAGTGGCTCTACCAGGGCGAACTCGCCGAGCGCACAGCCCGCAGCCGCCGCTTCGGGGGAGCCATCTTTGTCGCCTACTTCACCCTCTTGACCATGGCCATCGGGCAGATCGGCCTCATCGACTGGGCACCGGCCGGAGCCCTCCTCCAAGTCCAAAGCCTCAGCGACGCGCTTGCCGCAACCGGACTCCTCTGGCCACTCTTCCTGTACTACGCCCTCTTCTACTCCCTCGCTTTTGGCATCTACGAGGCGCTCTTTGACCCCGATGCCGAAGACTTCGCGACGGTCTAGATCCCGGGGAAGAGCTCGTCGAGCCGCTCGCAGCTGGCCTCGTCAAGCTGCAGTTCGGCCGCACCCACGTTGTCTTCCA
>CAZQTQ010000086.1:6221-11623 GCA_964596025.1 uncultured Rickettsiales bacterium | reverse complement strand
GACCGAGGCGACCGACCGGCTGCGGATGCACCACGCAAGCGCGAGGCGGGCCGCGGTGGTCCCCAGATCGCCAGCCAGGGCGACCAGCGACTGCACCCGCTTCTGAACCGACTCGTGCAGGTGGTCGCGCATCCACACGTTGCGGGCTTCGTCAGCGCCGCGGCTTCCCGGCGGCACCCCGTCGGTGTACTTGCCGGTAAGGATCCCCTGGGCCAGGGGCGAAAAGACCACCTGACTGAGCCCCTCCCGGTCGCTGGTGGGGATGACCTCGGCCTCGATCGAGCGCTCGAGCAGGTTGTAGGGCGGCTGGTTGGAGATGGGTCGGGGCGCCCCCAGGCCGTCCGCAATGCGGCAGGCGTCGAGGATTTGATCTGCCGTCCAGCAGGAGACCCCCCAGTAGAGGATCTTGCCCTGGGTGATCATGTCTCCCATGGCCCGCACGGTCTCTTCTAGGGGCGTCTCTTCGTCGTAGCGGTGGCACTGGTAGAGATCGATGTAGTCGCTGCGCAGGCGCTGGAGGCTGCCATGGACCGAGTCCACGATGTGCTTGCGGCTCAGGCCCTTGTCGTTGGGGTTGTCGCTCATCGGCCAGTACAGCTTGGTGGCGATCACCAAGTCCTTGCGGCGAGTACCCGAGAGCACCGCCCCAAGTACCGACTCCGCCTCCCCTCGGGCGTAGACGTCGGCGGTGTCGATGAAGTTGATGCCGGCGTCCAGGGCCGCCTCCACGCAGCGGCCCGTCGTCTCGGCATCGACCGAGGAGCCAAAGGTCAGCCAAGAGCCAAGAGCGACGCGCGACACAGACAGGCCCGAGTGGCCCAGCTTGGTGGTTTCCATGGGGTCTCCTGCTCCCCCTCACCAGGAGAGACGCGAGAGTTCGACCGGCGGACCGTCCAGGGGAGCATCCCAGAGGACGGCACGCGACGCGCCCGCTTCGGCCGAGGGCTCGATAAGGATGTAGCCGCCAGCCTCGCGAGGGCCCGCATGATAGCGGGAGGCCGCCCCGCTCAGGGGACAGGGATCGAGGTGGGTGGATTCGCGGGCTCGCGAGCCCTTGCCGGCAACCCCAGAGACAAGCACGGCGGGAGCATCGGCGGCCTCACAGCCGGGCGGGTAGGCCTGGAGATCGTGGTCGTGTCCCGCCAACGCGGCGACCAGGTTGCACCCCCCTCGTCTGGCCTCGGAAAGCACCTGGGTCAGCCCGGCCTCAACCTGCTGCTCGTGGCTGTGGTGGCGCCCCTGGGATGACGGAGGGTGGTGCCCCAGCGAGAGCGTCGGGGCACCCTCGGCGCAGGCCTGTACCAAGCGCTCGAGGCCCAACCCGGGCATATCCGGGCCGGGATTAGCGACAGAGTCGGTGTCTAGAGCGCCAATGGCGAGGATCGTCTCTTCGCCCCGGCGCACCCGGGCTGCATAGGACGCAGCGGGCAGGACGAATCCGCCTTTTCCGTCCTGAGCATAGAGGTGAGCCCGGCGTAGCTCGGACAGGGGTTCGTGGCGGTAGGCGTGGTTGCCGAGGACGGCAAGGGAGGGCAGGCCTACCGTTCCGAGCCCCCGGGTCCAGGCACCCGCCCAGTTGGCGACGGCGCTGGTACCCAGCCCATAGAGAATGTCGCCCGGCAAGACCAGGAGATGGCAGGGCTTCCGCCCGCACTCCGCCCGCATGGCAGCCGCCGTGGCTTCGACGATCGGCCCCGGCCGCCCAAAGTCGCCCGCGACCAGGACCCGCAAGGGCCCCACTTCGGGGCAGGAGAAGGCGGCCCGCTCGACCCAGGGGCCCCCGGTAGAGACCTCCAACCGGCACTGCCCGGTCTCGGGGGGGGCAGCGGAGGCTGGAGAAGGCACCGTCGGAGTACTCGCCGCCAGTAGCTCTTCGCTCGTCACGAAACGCGCCCCCTCCTCACAGGTCTCAGCCGGCCGGCCCCGGTCGCCAGAAGGCAGAGGAAACGGAAGGATGGGGGCCGGCACAGACAGACAGCCACCGACCTGGGGCAAAGCCAAGGGAGCCATTCGCCGACCGTTCCAAGCGATGAGCGCAACACCGGGATCATCCAGCGGGCGGTCCAGTTGCACCTCAATACGGCGAAGCTCGCCATCGACGACCACGTCGGCCCGAACTCCCATCACACCGCGCTCAAAGACCTCCCCTTGCTCAAAGGCCAGTCCCCGCCGGAAGAGCTGCTCCCAGTCGGTTGCCCCAAAGCCCGGGCTGGCGACCTCCAGCGTGAAGCGGTCGGCCCCGGTACGCACCAAGGTCTGCTCCGCCGGCGCAATCGACAGCGACCAATATCCCCAGGGCATCGGTTCCCCCATTCCCGCGCGAATCAGCGGCAGGTAGGTGGGACTAACGGGATCTGGAGTGTTGAGCGAGAGGACTCGAGCGTCCTTGCCAACAGGCAGGTCCGCCCCGAGAGCCACGGTGTTGATCGCCCCACCGACGGCGAAAAAACTGACGAGCCCGAAGACCGCCGCCCCCGGAGCCCACAGGAGGTGGGTGCCCACAAGCAAGGGCACAAGCCGCCGCGATCCGGGGGTCGGAAGAGCAGCTCCTCCCTCCACCACAGCCCGCATGCTGCTCCAGGCCGAGCCGAGGTAGCGGGCCAAGACCCAGCTCGTGCCGACCGTGCTGAGCAGGAGCAGACGGCCGTGCGGGAAGGTGGCGCAGACAGGGACGAGGCTCAAGAGAGCAGCCAGCATCATCCATCGGGCAACGGGATCGGCCCGGAGGATCGGCCAAAGGGCCCAGGCCATCACACCGGAGCACGCCCAACCCAGGCCAGCAAGCAGGAGATCTACCTCCCCTTGGCGGAACGCAAAGGCAATGTCGGGCACAACGGGGCTGAAGATACCCAGAAGCAGCATGGGCAAGCGGGTCAGGAGACCGGCCTGTACGAAGGATGCCGGTTCAGCGAAGGGGTCGATGTAGAGGCCAGAGCCTCGGGTGCCGTAGCCACCTGTGGTCCAGAAGACCAGGTAGAGCGCAAGGGTGAAACCCAGGGGAGCCAGCGCGCGGCAGCGGACGGCCCAGGAGTCGCGGGCAAGGCAGAGCTCGTAGGCGAGCGTCCAAAACACCAGCGTCACACCCAGCTCTGAGCAGCCGAGCGCCAAGACAAAGCTGCCCAGGAGGGCCAGCAGGTATAGACGGCCCCCTCCACGCCGAAAACTCAAGTAGCTGTGGACCCCGAGTACAACGAAGAGGCTGGCAAGCAGGGCATTTCGGTTGGCTACCCAGCCAATGGGCCAGACGTGCGCCTCGTCCAAAGCAAAGATCAGTCCAGCCAGGGCGACCGCTAAAGAAAACGGCGGGGCCTTTGGGACTTCGGGCCCGTCGTCAACTGGGCTCTGAGACTCGGTGCTGAGCTCGGCCAGTCGCTGATAGAGCCGAACGACTGCGGACAGCATGACGCCCCAGATAAGCAGGCTGGTTGCGTGGTGGCCCAAAGCCATCCACCCAAAGACGACCGAGTCGAGGACATGAGTCATGGCCGCCACTGGACGAAAGAACGCGGCCTGAAACTGGTCCCCAGCCCACCAGGGGAGGAAGTTGCCCACGAGGGGTGATCCGATCTCGTCGGATGCAAATCGGAACAGGTCCAGGGCGTGGCGCTTGGGGAGGGGAACGACTTCTTCCAGAAAGGCACGGTGGAACCAATCGTCGACGTAGAATCCTCCCCCCAAGGCGGGAAGAAAGAGACCTACGCCGAGGAGCACCGTCCACTTTGTCGGGGCGGCGGCCACGGCGGCAACAATCCGCTGGGCTCTGGTTTGTCGGATCGCCATGGCTCAGGGCCCCAGCATGCCGCAGCGAAACGCGTGGACGCCAGTGGGGCCCTCTGTATAGTCCCCGCCATGCGCAGCAAAATCCCCTGGCCCAGCTCTCCTGCCCCCCTCCTCTCATCCCTCGTCCTGGGCCTCCTGCTCTCGTCCTGTAGCCCCGAAGACGAGCCCCTGCCCACCCCTAACCCCCTCGAAGCGGTGCCGGCGAGCGTCGAGTGGAACCTCCCCTGCCTCACAGCCCCCGTCCACGTCGTCCGCACCGAACACGACATCCCCCACATCTACGGCGAGAGCCGGGCTGATGTTGCCTGCGCACAGGGCTTCGTGACCGCCCGCGACCGCTTCTTCCAGATGGACCTCATCGCCCGCAACGGGCTCGGTACACTCGGCGAGATCCTGGGCGAGCAGGGCTTTGATACAGACATCGAGATCGTCTCACGCGGCGGCCGCTTCATCGCCGACCAGATGCTGGAATCGGCATCGTCCGCGGATCGTGCCATCTGGCAGGCCTACGCCGACGGAGTCAACGCATACATCGACCGGGTGCGAAGCGGAGAGTTTCCCGTACCGGCGGAGCTGGACGTCCTCTACCTCTTCCTGGGCGTAGAGAGCGCTGCTGACCTGTTGTACGACTGGACCCCACGCACCCTCGCTGGCGTGGCCTCGACCGTAAACTACGTCTCGGGCTTCGAGACCGACGACATCGGGAACCAAGCCACGGTCGAGGCACTCGAGAACTACGGCGACGGGATGACGAACAGCGAGCTTCGCCACGACGGCGCCGTCTTGGACATCTGGGAGAACATCGCGCCGGTCTACCCCCGGGCCAGCGCGCCAGATTTCCCAAGCCAGCAGTCCAGCGCCCGCAGCAACGGAGGGCTGGGCCGGCGGCAGACGATGAAGAGCGGTCCCAAAGTGGAGCGTGGCGTCCTCGAGCGCGCCGTCGCCGCGGCAGAGAGCATGCACACCCGCATCGGGCGAACCGGAGAGCCCGGCTTCGGCAGCAACGCCTGGGCCATCGCCCCCTCGCGGTCGGCCGACGGAGTAGCCCTGCTGGGATCAGACGGCCACCTGGCCCTGACGGTGCCTGGATACCTCTACAACACCCACCTGGACACCGAACTGCTAGGCGGCGGCGATACTCACGTCTTGGGCCTGACCATCGCAGGTGCACCGATGATCGGACTCGGAACCAACGGCAACGTTGCCTGGGGCCACACCAGCCAAGTCAGCGACATCAACGACTACTACCGCGATGTGGTCGTCCTCGGCGAAGACGGCAAGCCTGCAGCGACCCGCTTCCAGGGCGAGGACGTGGCCGTACAAGAGGTGGTCGAGACCTACGAGGTCTCTGGCGCCCTGGGCGGTACCGCCGGCACCCGGACGATCAGCCGTTGGGTCACCGGTCAAGGCCGCCCCTTCTTCTCGCTGGAGGGGACCGTCGTCGACGGCCCGGACGACAACCCGGCTGCCGTCAACGTCTTCGGTCAGTGGATTGTGGCGGGTGACGTCGACGGAGTAGACGGCATCACGGCGGTCACGGCTGCCGCCACCCACTACAGCGAGCGCTACATGGTCCAACACATCCACGGCTGGGCCACGTCTAAGAACGTCGACGAGTGGGG
>CAZQTQ010000086.1:0-6211 GCA_964596025.1 uncultured Rickettsiales bacterium | reverse complement strand
GCACCCACCTCGCCGGCATGACCTCGTACTCGCAGCACTTCCTGGCCGCCGACACCTCAGGGAACATCCTGTACGCCGGCTTCCAGGGCATGCCCTGCCGGAGCTACCTGCCCCGCGACGCGGAAGGCGTGCCGGAGGCCGGGGCCAATCCGCAGCTCTTGATCAACGGCGAGGAATTCCCGTCCTTTGAGGTTACCTACGACGACGATCTGCGCATCGATCCCCGGGCGGACTCCGAGATCCACTGCACAGTGGCCTACGAGGACTACCCCCACAGCAAGAACCCCGAGCAGGGCTTCGTCTTCAACTCGAACAACGCCCCCTGGGACGCAGCCTGGGACAACAACCTGTGGAACGACGACCGCTACATCGGTGGACCCTGGTACGGCACTTGGCGGGGTTCTCGGATCGCCGGCCTCATCGAAGAGAGCGACCAGCACAGCGTGGAGACGGTGGCGAGCATTCAAGGCGACCACAAGTCGCGCATGGCGACCGAGTTCTTGCCGACGCTCCTAGAGGCCCTGAGTACGGCGCAGGCGTACGCCACCGACGGGGAACTAAACGGAGCTGCCGGCCGAATCGCCGCCCTGTACAGCGACAACCAGACCGCCATTGACGAGGCTTGGGGCCGCCTACAGACCTGGCAGAGCCGCGGGCTGGATGCCGCCTCGGGGGTCGCGACCTTCTACAACGAGCCCAGCCAGGAAGAGCAGGACGACGCGGTGGCGACGATGATCTTCAACGCCTGGTTCGGCCGCTTTGTAAACGGAGTCTTCAACGACGAGGGCCTGCCTTCGGTCTTCCAGCCGACCGGCTCCTACGGCCGCACCCGGGCGCTCAAGAATCTGATCGACGGCATCGGCACAGACAACCCCACGGGTCTGGCCTCGTGGGATGCGAGCACCGGCGAGTCGGTCTTCTTTGACGACGCAGGCACCGAAGACGTCGAGACCAAGGACGAGATCGCGGTCTCGGCCTTCGTCGAGGCCCTCGACTACCTGGCCACCCCCTTTGGCAGTGACCGCAGCGGCGGCTTCAACACCACCGACCAGAGCCAGTGGCTGTGGGGACTCAAGCACTTCGTCTACTTCGACAACTTCTTCGCCCGCGAGATCGGCGACGACCTCATCGACGCCCTCTTTGCCGATTTGGGTATCAGCCCGGAGCACCTTCCCTTGGACGACCCCGAGCCTGGCTTTGGCGACGTCCGGATGGGCCTGCCCGGCTTCCCGCGCCCCGGAGACGCCTTTGCCGTCGATGCGGCGGGTGGCTTCACCACCCAAAGCTACGGCTACGGAAGCGGACCCGTCATGCGGATGTCGCTGGCGATGGACCCGAGCGGCATCCACGGGGTCAACGTGATTCCCGGAGGGCAGAGTTCCCACCCCACCGACCCGTTCTTCTCGGACCAGGCCGCACTTTGGCTGGCCAACGAGGCAAGTCCAGTGCGCTTTTATGTGGCCGATGTCGTGGCCAACGCGACCGGACGGGAGGTCCTGAGCCCCTAAGTCCAGGGCAAGCGTTCCACGTCGACGTTGCCCCCGGAGAGGATGATTCCCACGCGCTCGAGCCCACTCCGCTGCCGAAAGCTGGGGAGTAGAGCAGCGGCCAGAGGCACGGCAGCGCTGGGCTCGACCACCAGCTTCATCCGCTCGTAGACGAGCCGCATCGACGTCAGAATCGCGGCATCGTCGACGAGCAAGACCTCATCCACGACGTCGCGAACCACCGGCCAGGTCCACTGGCCCAGGCTCGTCAACAGCCCGTCGGCCACGGTGTCGGGTGCAGTCTGCGGGACGAGACGGCCGGCAGCCTTGGATCGGTAGGCATCGTCGGCCCCGGTGGGCTCGGCGGCAAAGACCTTCACCGCAGGGGCCAGCTCCCGCAGAGCCAGGGCGATTCCACTGAGCAGGCCGCCCCCACCCACCGGCACGATCACCGCGTCCAGGTCCGGCTGCTGCTCGCACAACTCCAGGGCAACGGTCCCCTGGCCCGCGATCACGTCCGGATGGTCGAAGGGGTGCAGTAAGGTCGCCCCGGTCTCGGCAACCACTGCGGCTGCCGTGGTCTCCCGCGCCTCCAAGGTCGGAGCACACAGGATGATGCGGCCCCCGTAACCCGCGACCGCTTGTTGCTTTACGGCGGGTGCGTTGCTCGGCATGACGATGTGGGCGGGGATCCCCCGAATGCGGGCCGACAGTGCCAGGGCCTGAGCGAAGTTCCCGCTGCTGTGCGTCACAACACCCGCGCGGGCCCGCGCGTCATCCAGAGACAAGACCGCGTTCAACGCGCCCCGCATCTTGAAGGCGCCAACCCTCTGGAAATTCTCACACTTAAAGAAGAGCCTTCGTCCGCTTCGTTCGTCGAGGGTCGAGCTGGTAAGTACCGGGGTCCGGTGGACTTGTCCTTCGATACGCGCTGCTGCAGCACGGATGGCGGTCAAGTCCGCCGCGTAGTCCGAGCTCACTGGCCCGCAGCACCCGACCGTGCCGGACGTGCCTTCCACAGCCGCAAGCCGTGCAGTGCGTGGCAGGCGTCGCCGACCAGGTCCAAGTAGAACTGAAAGGTCTTCGGGTTGGACTCCAACCGAGCCATCTTCTCGGCGTCGTAGGCACCGGCAATCGACAGCTCAACGACGTGGCCCGCGAGGCGGGCTACGAGCTGTGCGATCTGGTTTTCAGCTACGGCATCCGCCTCCCACAGGCCATCCCGCTCCGCCGCCATCAGCACTTCCAGCATGTGGCCCAGGAACTTCACGTCCTGGTTAAAGAGGACCGGCGCCATTCCCGGCGCCTGGATCATGGCGCGGTTGAGGATGGCCGTCTCCAGCCCGATTCGGTAGCGGGCCACGTCGAGCATCACCGAAAATCGCTTGCCCCCGTTCTTCGGGAAGCCCGCCGCCACACAGCCCTGCACCCCCTGGAGCAGGTGGGCCCCACCACAGGTGTAGCGAAAGATGTGCTGACGACGCTTCTCCACCGGCTCGCCGGAAGACTGGGCTTGGCGCAAGAAGTGAACCTCTCGCTCCAGGGTGCCCAAGAGATCGTCCGCCAGGGCCTCCGTGTTCACCTCAGCCCCCGAATCCGTAGTCCAGGCCGCTGCGGCCCCGCCCTGAGTGGCCTGACACCAGGCCTGCACCGACCACGGCGCATGGTTCGGCTCGGAAAATGCGGACTCTGCCCCTTCCTCCACCACCGGTACGAAGCTCTTGCGGCTGCTCTCAAGCAGCTGTCCCCAGGTCGCCTGGTTCGGGCCGGTGCCCAAGATCTCCTCGCGCCCGAAGCCCGCCTCTACCAGCGTCTTGAGGATGAGATCGGGGTGCGGCTCTACCCGCAGAGCACCGCGGGTGGCGGGGAAGCTGTTGCGGTGCTCTGCCCCTTCACCGCGAAGCTCGAGGTAGTCGTCGAAGAGGAGGTCGACAGCCCGCCGACCATCGGTTGCCCGGAAGTTCTGGCCCTTGGCTAGGATGCCGTGCGCCAGACCCCAGGCGTTGTGGGCCTTGCCCGCCTCCCGGCCGACCACCGTCTCCAAGGCCTTCAACGCGAGCTGTCGGGCCTCCAGCGGATGCCTTGCCCCGGGCGGCAACTTCGAGATTGTGAAGGGCTGATGAACCCTTCCGACGCCGCCGCCGCCCTCCGCGGGCTTCGCCACGACGGAGATTCCATCCCGCTTCGGCAGAGAGCGCCTCTCCGCCGGAGGCTCCGGCGCAGGCTTGGCGGCATCCTGGCCGCAGCCAGCGACGAGAAGCCCCGCGACCAGAACCGGCAAGGCGAGACGCAGCGCCCCACCGCCCAATTGGCCGGTCACCCGCCTCTACTCTTCCTGAACGTAGCGAGTGATCTCGTTCTTGGCCGAGACGTAGACAATCGGCGAAAAGACCGAGATGCGCGGCACGTCCCGCGCATTCTCGAAGAACTCTCGCTGCTCCCGAAACTTGCCGCGCTTGTTCCACTTGTAGAGCATGCCGGCATCCGTGATGACGTAGACGTTGTCATCCTCATCCGTCGCCATGTCCCAGTCTTCGGAGCCGTCGTCGGGAAGCCCCTTCTTGGTCCAGCGGCCCTGGCGGAAGCCGTCTTCGGGCTTGTACTCGATGATCTCGCCCTCACCGACGTGCCGCACAAGAAGCTTGCCACCCGCCGCAATCACGGCGCACTGCACCTTGCCGCCCTCGAGGTGGTAGCGCTTCTTCTGCTCGCCCTTGCTGCTGTAGATGATGACCTCGTCCTCCACCAGCAAGTAGAAGTCGTCTTCCATCCAGGTGAGGATGGGGGTCGAGACTCCGCGGCCGGCCCGAGGACGCCACTTCGTGTCCACTTGCCACTGGGCAAGCGGCTTGCCCTCTCCGTCGAAGGTCTGCATCCGCATGTCCGCGTCGATCACGGCCAAGATGTCGTAGTTGCCGACCGTCAAGTGGACCGGCTGGTTGAACAGGCCCGGCTTCGTACCCGCCGCAGCCCCCGAAGCGTAGGGCTCGGTGCTGTCTCCAAACCAAGTCTCGACAATGGCCTTCTTCTCGCCCCCCAGCACCCGATCGGCCGTGCCGGCCTCGCTCAAGCGCTGCACACGGTTGTTGCCTACATCGGCCACATAGACGTTTCCCAGGCTGTCCGTCGCCATGGCCAAGGGCTCACCGCGGCTCTGAAAGGCCCCCCGTTCCATGCCCTCGGAGCCCCAGTTGGGCACGGTGCTCCGGGGAGTCCGGAGGAGGCTCTGGTAGGCGCGGAAGTAAGCCACGGCCCCATGGAGCCACTCGCGGTCGTCGACGCTGAACGCGCCAGCAGCCGCACGCTGCAGGGCGTTGATGGCGTTGGCATCCTTGAGACGCCCGAGCATATCGACCGCGCCCTCGTGAAAAGAGAGGTGCTGGAGGCGGAAGCCCACCGGGACGTACTTCTGAACCGCAGTTCCCCGGTAGTCGTGGCCACGCGCGGCGGTCCGGGAGATGAGCCGGAAGTTCTCCCGGTACTCTTCACCCTCTCTCGCTGCGGCGTAGGCCTTTTCCAGTGCCTCTTCCGCCTTCTTGTCCGAGTCGCGAGTCGAGCGGTAGCGGGCGAGGTTCTTTTGGATGGTCTCTTCCAGTTCCTTGTTCGGGCCCTCACGGAAGTTGAAAGCCACCTCTGCGATGTGGGTCTCGGAGAAGACTCCGCCCTCATGTACTTCGTCGATGGTGATCCGGAGACTTCGAATCGCAGCCCCAATGCGGACGTCCTTGCGGGCGAAGCGATCCCCAATGTCGGCGGTACGGGTGATCTCTCCGTCAGGTCCGGTTGCCGTCACGGTGGCCACGGCCAGGCGCGAGCGGGCGCGCCAGCTCTCCTCGTCCGAGAAGGAGCCGCCCCAGATGGAGAGGAATTCCACCTCGACATCGGCTCCGAGATCGACCTCGAGCCACTCACCCAGACCAACCGTCGGCTTGCCCTCGGCCCAGGAGGTATCCAGCAGTCCGTCGAAGGCCTGCGCCGGCCCGTAATCGTCCTTGCTGGTGGCATGGCTGCTCGAGGCCGTAAAGCGGGGCCCAGCCAAGGCAGGTGTAGCCAGAGCGCAACAGCCCAGGGCAAGGGCGGCCCCGACACAGGCCAAGCGGTTTGTGAACTTGCAGCGCATCAACAGCTCCACGGGACAGGTACTAGCGGGGCCCACGGTAGGACCGGACTCGCCGGGGAGGGGGTCCATCCGAAAACTTCCTACCACGGACCGCTGCACAACCCAACCGCGCGGTGGGGCCAATGGCCCTTGCGCGCGACAGGAACGGCATCGGTGGGGCTAGTCGGGGCAGTTCGTGTCGTCTGCCTCGATTACCTCTTCAGTCCGCTCGACAAGGCTCAGGTTCTCGACGAGCTCAGCCTCGAGGTTGACCGCCGAGAGAATCACACACTGCTCGACGCCCGGATCATTGGGACACTCCGCGCAGCTAAGTCCATCGATGTTGGCAGCCAAGGTCGGGCAATCGACGGGGAAGCCAATGTCGACCTCCCGGATGTCGATATACCCCCAGAAGGTGCCGCCCACGATGCGGTTGACATCAAGGCCAGCAACCGACGAGTCGTCGTCGTCGTCGCCGACGGAAGAATCGTCGTCGTCATCGCCGACGGAAGAATCGTCGTCATCACCGCCAGACGAATCGTCGTCATCGCCACCAGATGAATCATCGTCATCGCCGCCAGAAGAATCGTCGTCGTCGCCGCCAGAAGAATCGTCGTCGTCGCCG
>CAZQTQ010000085.1:0-12792 GCA_964596025.1 uncultured Rickettsiales bacterium | reverse complement strand
GCTGTGGTGGACCTGGTGAAAGGACCAGAGCAGGGGCACGCGGTGCAGGAGCCAGTGAAGCGCAAAGCGGCTGAAGTCCCAGACCACGAACAAGACCAGGCTGTAGACCCCGGTGACGACCCCGGACGGAAGCGCCCCGAGCTGAGGCCGGCCCAGGCCCCCATCCAGTCCGCTGACCACTGCGGCTGCTACCGCGACGGCGCTGAGCGAGAAGGGAACCAGGCCCAGGGTCCGGAGGGCCGCTTTCACGAGGAAGAGCTGGAGGTCGAGGATGGAGGATCGATGGCCCCAGAGGGAGGGAGAGAGCAGAGCCCCGACCGGCTCGTGCAGGCTGGCCTCGGCAGCTTGGCTCCGTCCCGTCCGCCGCATCCAGCCCTGGAGGGCAGCGGCCAAGACCAGGCTGCTCAGCAGAAAGGGCCAAAACAGCCGCTGGCGGGGATCCACCAGCGGGCCAAAGACCTCCGTGAGGAGGGGCTGAATTGCCTCGAACACGGCCATTACGACACCAACTCAGCCGAGATCAGTCGCTGTCACCCGCCGCCTCTTGCGGCAGGTCCAAGAAGAGGGCGAGGGCGAGGTCTCCCTTGAGCAGGTCCGTGAAGTCCTTGACCGCGTTGTAGACGCCGATCAGGGCCTCCGGATCGCTCTCAATCCCCTCGAGTGCGCTGGTGGGGGCTGCGTCCAGGGCCTCTTCCACGGCGACCAGGGCTTCGGACACGGCCATGGCCACGTCCTCCTCGCCCACATGCACCAGGAGGTGGGACAGGCCTGCGCTTGCCCCACCATTGGGGCCGTCGATTACCGCAGCAGCGGCCCTCAGGTTCTGGCGCACGTGGTCCAGGCTGGCGTCGGCAAACTGCGACTCGAAGTCCTCGGGGCAGGTCTTGGCATTGCAGTCCTGGATCCCGAGCGGCCGGGCCAACTTGAGGTCTTTGGTCGTTAACTCCACATAGAACAGGGCGTGGAAGACGGCGGTCAGCGCTTCCGCGCGGTTGGCGTAGGGCGTGCCCTCGCCCCCGGCACCCGAGAGAGCCCCGGCGAGATCGCCGCTGCCTGGCTCCCATCGCGCGGCGAGGGCCTGGGCCTTGTTCGCGACGTCGGCAGCGAGCGCCCGGGCAAAAGAAGCGCGCTGCACCTCGAGGCCCGAGGCGACCAGGGTGTTCCAGCTCCCGTCGGTGTTGATGTTGGCGTCGTTGAGGCAGGCGTTGGTCTCGCCGTTGAAGAAGAGCAGGCGCTCGATGGCGTCCAGTCCGTAGACGTTGACGAGGTTGCTCGCAAAGAACTCGGCTTCGTCCCAGACCCCCTCGACCAGCTCTTGGTCGACCCGGCAGGGGTTGACCGAAGGCCAGGAGTAGATGGCATCCCGCAGGTCCTCGCCGCCGAGCACCGCGATGGACGAGCCGGCGGGTCCCACCTGCAGCACTTCGGCGGTTTGCCACACGGCCATGGCGGCGAACCAGGCCTCTCGAGCGGCGTCTCGATGGGTCGAGGCCTCTCCTTGTTGCGCCTCTTCCTGCCAGGCTTCGGTCGCCTCCTCCAGCAGCCCCGCCTCGGTGGCGAAGGAGGCGTAGGTGCTGTAGAGGAGGTCCTCGCCCAGGCCGTCCAGCAGCGCCTCGCCGCCAAAGTCGTCCAGGAGGGCGGCGAGCTCCGCAGAGTTGTCGCCGCTCGGATCGTTCGTCTCGGCTCCGCAGCCCAGAGACCGAAAAGCAGTGGCCACGAACAGCGTAGCGACCACCGCAGTCCAGGATCGTCGGTGGGGTGAGGGCCTCGGGTGGATGGTTCGCTCGGGCTGGCTCTTACCAGCCGTTGGTTCCATCGCTGCCTCCGATGTTGGCCGCTTCGAAGTCGTAGGCTTCCTTCAGGAGGTCGCGAGCAGCGAGGAGGTTTGCGGCCGGGTCGTTGGATCCGTCCGGGATCTCCGGTGCCTCGCCGATCAGGGCCTGCAGGTTCGTGAACTCGAGGTCGCTCATTGGCGACCGTGGGTTGAACTGGAGGCTCAGTGCGAAGCCCTTCAGCTCACTCCAGTGCTTGGCGTGGGTCTCGAAGCGGTAGCTCGCTACCGCGGTGGGGTCGAGCTGGTCGCTGGCCCAGGCGCCCAGATCCCCGAGGACGTCGTTGATGTAGTGGACGACCGTACTCGCGATCGCTAGCTCCCAGTTGAGGAGCGCCAGGTCCCGGTAGCCGGCGAGTTCGCCCCTCTGCGACTCGGTGAGTGGGCCCTCGGTCGACGCCAGCAGCGCGCGGCCCACGGCGAAGCCCTCGTAGGCACCTCCGGTGTAGTCCGTTGCGGCGATCGAACCGCGGTCCCGCTTCGCGGCGTTGACGGAGTGGCCAAAGTTGTATTCGGACCTCAAGTCGATGACACCATCGTCGTTGGCGTCGTGGTAGCCGTGGGCGTAGTCCTCGCGGCCGCCCTTGCCCGCGATCTCGTCGTTGGTGTAGTCGATGTAGTCGCGGGTCGCGCCGAAGTAGCCGAAACTCTCGTCCCAGGCGTGCTCGAGCGCGGTGTAGTTCTGGCCCGCCTCCATGGCGCTGTGGTCGGAGTTCAAGCCCTTGCCGGACAGGTCGTCGTCCAAGTAGTCGTCTGCCCCCTGGGAGAAGGCGACAGCACCCAGGAGGAACTTCTGGATGAGCTGCTGGAGGTCCAGCCCCTCTGTTGTGACGTAGACCTCGCTGATCGGTCCGCCGCTGACGGGATTGGTGGGGTAGTTCCCATTCATCCAGCCGTAGGCCTGTGTGTCGAGCTGAGCAAACCACCCGAGGACCAGGTCGTGCGGGGAGGTGGCCCCCTTGTCCCCCCAGCCCTCGAACTCGGTGGACCACTCCTTGTGTTGGCCTGTGGTGTCGTGGCCGGCGATCTTTTGTTCCAGGTAGCTGCCGCTGCCAAAATCGGCGAGCGAGTTCTGCGAGAGGCTGAGGTGGGGCACGTCGTCGTCGTGAAGGTCAATCGAGACCGAGGTCGCGGCGAAGGCCGAATCGGCGTCGAATGCGTAGAAGTCGAGCAAGGAGGAGGAGACCTCCTGTCCGTCCGCAGTGGGGACGACGTCGCCGTCCTCGATGGAAGAGGTAAGGGAGCCCACCCGGTCCGCCAAGCCTGCGATGAGGATGTGCCGAAAGACCTGCCCGGTGTAGGAGACGCTGCTCTCGCCGTCGAGGCGGCTGGGAAAGGCGTAGGACCCCGGCTGGTCGACGGTGCCGTCGTTTCCGGTGTCTCCATCCGGGTCAGCCGTGCAGCCCGTCAGCGCGAGGACCGCTGCGATGGCGAGGGGGACCGCGAACGGTTTGGGGAGCGAGGAGCTTGAGGCTCGAGTGAAGGGCTTGCTGCGGTACATGAGAGGCATCACTTCCGTTGGTTAGTCGCCTTGGTGGCTCCAGACTGCATCCTGCCGACCCGTTCCACTGCAGGGGTTCTATTGATAACGAAATTGAAAGTCAATATCAACTGATGATTTCTTCTCCGCCCGAACGGGCAGCCTCCACGTTGCTGCAACACCGCGTTGACGTTCTCTTTGCAGGCCGCGCGCAGGCGCGCAATGTGCGCGTGGGAGAACACCCGTCCAGAAGGGGGCGCCCCGTTGCGCTCGACCTACCCAGAGGACAGACAAATGAGACACCTACGCGCCAAGCGACACCCTTCGCTGCTCCTGCCTTTGTTGGGGCTCTGCCTCTTGGGTGTCGACGACTGCTCCACGGAGCCCGCGGCCACCGACCCCAGCGAGACCTCCGATTTCGAGCCGGAAGACGAGGAGAGTGGGGCGACTGAGAACGCCTCGGTGAACCTCAGCGAACTCAACGGCGACTGCGCACCCGTGGCCTGGCTGCTCTGTGGTGAGACGATCTCCGCCGATACCCGCGACCCCAACGCCGGCAGCACCGACGTGCTCGATCACTACGACCTGGCCGTCGGCAACTACGAGGGGCCTGAGATCGCCTACGCATTCCAAGCCACCACCACCGAGAACGTCGAGTGGTCGTTCATCGGCGCGGTCCCGACGGAGGTGAACCTCGACCTCTTCGTCTTCTCCAACGCCAGCGGCAGCTGTGACGTCGCTCATGGGATGGCCCGCGGCTTCAACAGCGTCGAGTTCGACGCCGAAGCGGGCCAGATCTACTACCTCGTTGTCGACGGCTACGACGGCGACTCCGGCGCGTTCGACGCCAAGCTCGACTGCACGGGTGGCGCGGTGGGCGGCCCGCTCGATCCGCCTGAAGACGACGCGGTCGAGGTCTCGGTCAACTTCTCCCCCCAGTCTTACGACCAGAGCCACCTGGCCCAGACCATCGAGGCGCTGGACGCCGCCGAGGACACGATCGACTTTGCGATGTACAGCTACCGGGACGGTGGCCTTCGCCAAGCCATCGAGCGGGCCCAGAGTCGAGGAGTTGGCATCCGAGCCATCCTCGAGAGCGCCCGCCACGACCGAAATGACCCCGAGGGCAGCCGAGCCGCAGAGCTCGAGGGACTGGGCATCGAGGTCCGCTACGTCAACAAGGTCATGCACCACAAGTACGCCCTCATCGACGGCCCCCGCACCGACCTGGGCCGGGCCGAGACCGGCACGCTGGTCACCGGCAGCGCCAACTGGTCCTGGTCCGCCGGCACGCGCTACGACGAGAACACCGTCTTTATCAAGGGAGACGCGCACGCGATGTTGACCCTGCAGCAGGAGTTCAACCTGATGTGGGACCAGGGTCGGCCCTTCCCCTGGAACGAGGACATCGAGACCCTCGGACACGAGGACATCGCCGATGGGGCCATCCCGGCAGCGGTGGGCGCCGAGATCGCGCTGACTTCGGACAACTTCAACCTCAGCAGCACGAGTTACGGCCCGACCTTTTCCAGCATCGCGGGCTCCGGGGCGGTACGCGAGACCCTGGGAGACTTCATCCTGAGTGCGGACGAGAGCATCTGGGTGGCCAGCGGTCACCTCCGCAGCCGGCAGATCACCGAGGCCTTGACCGCGGCCCACGAGGCCAACCCCAGTCTCGACATCCGCGTGTACCTCGACGGCCAGGAGCACGCCTCCTCGTCCTACTTCAACGACGAGATCGACGAATACGAGCTCTGCGTGGACGAGGCCTCGACGGGGACCCAGCTCTTGCGTTGCGAGGACAAGGGCCTGCACTTTGGGACCCACCTCGCCAGCAACTTCCCCGGCATTGACCTGCGCTACAAGTACTACTCCTACCGCTGGCACTACAGCTATGCCGTCCAGATGCACCACAAGTACATCGTGGTCGACGGCGAGCGGGTCGCCTCGGGCTCCTACAACTTCAGCAACAACGCGGAGCACGACACCTTCGAGAACATGTTCTTCTTTGATGGTCCGGCCTACGAGGCTCTAGTTGGGGCCTTTGTCGACAACTTCGAGGCCATCTGGGACACCGGTCTGGGCGGAGAGTACGAGGCCCTGCTGGCGCAGATCACCGAGACAGAAGACGACTTCCCGATCGTCTTCGATTCCATGGCCCTACATTGGGACCAGATCCAGGCGCTCAAGGCGGCCGTCCTTGCCAATTGCCCGGACATCAATAGCTCCGAGTACCGCTCCAGCCCGCAGTCCCACACCGTCTGCGAGAGGTAGGTCGCTCCGCCGGCTCATTCGTCGCTATTGGCGCCTGCGTCGTTTCTTCGCTCTTAGTGTGGGACTTTTGAGGGAAGAGTTGGGTGCATCTAGACTGGGGCATGTACTTGATTCATCGCTCCCGGCACGGGCTTCTGCCCTTCTCCTTTTTGGTTCTACTGCTCGGATTTGCCGGCCCCGCCTGCACCGATGGCGCGGGTGACGACGACACAGCGGGTGACGACGACACAGCGGGTGACGACGACACAGCGGGTGACGACGACACAGCGGGTGACGACGATGACAGCTCCAATCCCGTGGTGTTGGGCTGGTTCGAGACCGGCCAAGAGGCGGCGGTCCTCCTTGGCGCGGTCGACTTCAACGCCAGCGGCGGTCCGGGCCTCTTCAATCACCCCAAGGGCATCTACTCCGATGGAACCCGATTGGTGTTGGCGGACGGCAACAACAACCGCGTCCTGGTTTGGAGCAGTCTGCCGGACTCGAACACATCGCCCGATCTGGTGCTAGGCCAGCCTGACTTCGAGTCCAACGATTCGGGGGAAGGCGACGCTCAGATGAAGTGGCCGGTCGCCGTTTCCGGGGCCGCGGGCAAGCTGGTCGTCGCCGATACCTACAACCACCGCTTGTTGATCTGGAACTCCTTTCCCACGGTCAGCGGTGCGGCCCCCGATCTAATCCTCAACGGGCGACAAAGCGGCGACCAACTCCCACTGTCCCCCCGGAAGGATCGATTCTTGTGGCCGTGGGGTGTGTGGACGGATGGGACCAAGCTGGTGGTGTCGAGTACCCAGCGCGGCTCGACCACAGGGGCCATCGGGTTTGGCGGCTGGGTCCTGGTATGGAACACGTTTCCCACCGCTGATGGCCAGAGTGCAGACCTTCTGCTGACGGCTGACGGCGACATTGGAACACCGCGAACCATTACGACGGACGGTGAGAGCTTTCTCCTGGTCGGCGACCACAATGCCGCCGCTCAGGATGAGTCGGCAGGCTCGTGGATGTGGAGCAGCTTTCCCGACACCGATGAGCAAGCGCCCACATTCTTTCTCAGCGACCCGGTCAGCCCCAACATCTGGTTGGCTGGCGACGTGACAGAGGACGGAGACCTTCTGGCGATGGGGGCGACGCTGCATCGTTGGGAGGGGATCCCGGCTTCACCCACCCAGCCGCCCCTGGTCTCGCTTCAGGCCCCCGGAATGGGGTTGATGGGGGGAGACGGTGCAACTGTCGCTGTTCCCGACAACGAACACATCTACCTGTCGGACTACAACCGCAATCGAATCGTCGGTTGGACTTCCGTGCCCGGCCACGCATCGGACTTCTCTGACTTCGTACTCGGCGCGTCCGACCTGAATCAGGACACATTCAAAGAGAACCACTTCGTAACGAACGGCGTTCCAGCGAGCAACGGCGAAAGTCTCTGCATCGGTGACGGCTACGACAAGCGAATTCTCTGTTGGCAGGAGATTCCGGAGTCGAGCCTCACCGCTCCCGACGTCCGAATCGACACCCAGGACGGGATCTCTGGCCTAGCCATGCACGAGCAGACGTTGGTCGCTGCGGGGCCAGTCGAGGGGCTCAAGATCTGGACGACGCTCCCCTTTGATGGCCACCAGCCGGATCTCGAGTACAGCGGGCAGATTGGCAGTGAGAGCTTTTCAGTGGTCCATTCGGTGGCCCTGGATACCAATTACTTCTACGTGGCCGATGATGCAGGCCAAGTTCATGTGTTTGATGGGTTCCCGGACACTGGTGAGGAGCCGGTGAGGACCTTGAGCGTCCCAGGCCAGGTTCACCTCTTTAGTGACGGCGAGTATCTATCCGTGTCGCATACCAGTGGGATGCTCTCTATCTACGCCGTGGCTGAGTTGGCCGCCGGCGGGGAGGCGCAGGAGCTGTCGGTGTCCGATGGGTCTTCGGTGCTGGGGCAGGGTTTGGTGGCCAACGGTCACGTCTTTGTCGTCGATCGCGGCTACAACCGAATCTACGCTTGGGAGCGGTTGGAAGACGCGCTCAATGGCCTCAGCCCCGAGACCCTCTTGGGAGCCGACAGCTTTGAGGACGAGGATCCGGACACGACCAAGAGCGGTTTGTTCTGGCCCGACCGGCTCGCATACGACGGCCGAAGGCTCTGGGTGGGGGAGTACAAGTTCTCCGGTCGGGTCGTGGCTTTCGACCGGGCCGCAAGTCGCTAGTGTGTCCCCTCCCTCAGGGAAGGGTGAATTCCTTGCGCAGGTACTGCGTGTTCAGGTCGACCGGATAGTGGTCCCAGATCCAGTTGGCGGGGCTCCCGGTGGGGAACGACGAGGGGGCACCGCCCCACGGGCTGGTGCCGATGGGTCCGATCACGTTGACGAGGTCCCAGCTGGAGTCGTCGAAGAGGGGGCTGCACCATCCGGCGCGGCTGTCTTCGGTGGCGGTCGGGTTGGGGTCGTAGCGCCAGCTGGCATCGCTGACCCACTGGGTGCCGTCGGAGATCTCGATGTGGGCGATGCCAGCGGTGATGACCTGGCCGGTGTCCCAACCCTGAATGCCGGCGGCGTGGGTCCCGCTCTCAAGCCAGATTTCATACTGCTGTCCTGTGGGCCAGCCCCCGGTGTCGCCTAGCGTGTTGTCGGTCCCATCGATGCAGAGGACGCCCGCGTCATCGACGGCCACGTAGAGGGTTACCAACCAGTCCAGGTTGCCGTCGCAGTCGCTGTCTTGGCCATCCACGGTGTCGGTCGAGTCGGGGTTCACATCGGGGTCCGAGTCGTCGCAGTCTTGATCCTCGGTCCAGCCGTCGCCGTCACTGTCAACGGGGGGGGGCTGCGTGGTGTCGTCGTCGCCGGCGGTGTCGTCGTCGCCGGCGGTGTCGTCGTCGCCGGCAGTGTCGTCGTCGCCGGCGGTGTCGTCGTCGCCCGTGTCGTCGTCGTCATCACCCGCGGTGTCCTCGCTCCCGTCACTGGAGACCTGGCCTCGCGCTGTCATCGAATAGCAGCCGCCAAGCACCAGCCCGAGGGCTAGGACGGAGAGGGCGCAAGGGAGGTGGTGAGATGGACTGCCCATGGCGACGTCGGGGCAGGATCTCATATGTCAATATTATGTCAAGAGGCGTCTTGGGAGGCCACTCGGCCTCTTAGCAACGACGTTGGCCAAATATGTATACTTAAGTATTGAGCTTGTTCGCTCAGCAGACCGGCAGTGCGTTTTTGTACCAATGAGGACGAGGTAGGATGGCAGCGAGCGATTCCCAGTTCGTCGTGCGGTACTGGGGTGTCCGTGGAAGCATTCCTACCCCGGGGCCGGAGACGGTACGGTACGGGGGGAACACCACCTGCCTAGAGATTCGCTGCGGCGACGCCTTGTTGATGATCGACTCGGGCACTGGTGCCCGAGCGCTGGGCGGGCACCTGCGACAGCAGGGTGGTGACGTCCACGTACGACTGCTCTACAGTCACCACCACCTGGACCACGTCCAGGGCTTCCCTTTCTTCTTGCCCATCTACAGTGCCGGCAGCCACATCGAGATCTACAGCGGGGCCAAGCCAGGCACCGCCCGTCAGGTCTTGGCCTCGCAGATGTCCTTCCCCAGCTTCCCCGTCGGCCTAGACAGCCTGAGCTGCGAGCTCGAATTCCACTCCTTTGAGCGCGGTGATACGTTGCACTTCGGTGACATCGCCGTGCGCACCTGCGCGCTGAATCATCCCGGTGGAGCGACGGCCTTTCGGATTGACTACGGTGGGCGCTCCTTTGTGCAGGCGTCGGACCACGAACACGATGGGACCGGCCCCCACCAGGCGCTGGTTGACCTCTGTCATGGGGCGGACGTTCTCAGCTACGACTCGACCTACATCGCCGGTTCGGAGTACGAGCAGTTCAAGGGCTGGGGGCACTCCACTTGGAAGGACGGCGTCGACATCGCCAATGCGGCCGGAGTGAAGCGTTTTGTCGTCTTCCACCACGACCCTGGGCACGACGACACGTTCATGGACGGCGTTGCCCGGGACGTCGAAGGGGCCCGCAGCGGCACGCTCGTTGCCCGCGAGGGCATGGAGATCGATCTGCTGACCGGTGAGGTCTTTGACCACGCAGACAGTTGGACTGGGGGCTCTTAGGCTGGCCTAAGTGGGCGTAGAGGTTCCACGTCCTTCCGACGGGGACCGGGCTCCCTCTTCCCGTGCGGTAGGTGGGGGTCAGGCGGTGGCGCGTGGGTCCCTGGGTCCAGCGGTGCGCTGCACCTCGACTCCGTGGGCCTCAAGGTAGCCGACCCCGTTGAATCCCCCGTAGCCGCCGTCGACCACCACAACCCGCGCAATTCCTGCGTGGTGGATGAGCTTGCTGCACATGATGCAGGGCTCGCCGGTCACGATGAGCCAAGCCCCCTCGGTGGCCACACCGCTAGCAGCTGCGTTGCAGATGACGTTCATCTCGGCGTGGTGGCAGCCGACTTCCACCTGGGTGCCGCTGGCAATGTTCTGCGTGTCGCGCAGGCATTCCTCGCCCCCGCAGAGAGCTCCGCCGCCCCGGGGTCCGCCGTTGTAGCCGTCCATGAGGATGACGTTTCGATTGGGGTCCAGGAGCAGGGCCCCAAACTTGCGACGAGGGCAGTTCGAGGCCTTGGACAGAGCCAAACACTGTTCGATCCGAATGTGGAGGTGCTTGGCTTTCATGATCAATCTCTTACAGAAAGGGCGACTCTAGCGGAGTTCAGTTGACAGGACACCGCGCAGGTCGTACATCGGTCTCGCCGCTTTGGAGTGGAGACCTAGTGATGGCTACCGCACGCCTCGAACGCCCAACCTTCCACAATCTGGGCCTGGCCACCTTCTGTTACCTGGTTCTGACTTGGGTACCAGTGATGATCAGCGTGGGCCTTTTTGCGGGCTGGAATGCGGTCATGGGGGCGAACCTGCCCCTGTTCGAGTTGACCATTTTCCTGCTGGTCTTTCGTCAGATCAACGTCTTTACCGTCTCTACCCTCTTCCACCGTTCCTATTCCCACAAGCAGTTCGACTACCACCCCGCAGTGGAGCGATTCCTTCGCCTTTGGAACTGGGTGTGGCTGGGGACCGGGGGACGCACTTGGGCCACGATGCACCGGTGGCACCACGCGCTCTCCGACACCGATCACGACCCCCACAGCCCGACGAAGGCTGGCGGTTCGCTGTGGAACATTACCCAGCAGACCGCCCAGAGCTACCAGCTCTGTCTCCACCACCCCGACGACTACACTAAGTACTCCGGCAGCCTCCCTGACGACCGCTTCGAGCGCTTTGTACAGTTCTGGGAGAGCAAGGGGTTCATGGGCCTGGTGGCCTCCCGTGTTCCGGTCGTGACCTTGACGCTGTGGGCCCTGCCCGGCATCTCGCTTCCGGTTGCCATCATGTCCCTTCCTTCGATCATGGGCTCGGCTTGGTACTCGACGGTGATGATGGTCAACGGCCTCTGCCACGTTGTCGGCTACCGCATCTGGGACAACGGCAACACGGCGACGAACCTCTTCCCCGTCGACTTCTTCGGTTGGGGTGAAGCCCTGCACCACAACCACCACGAGCGGCAGAGCCGGGCCAACCTGGCGCACGCGAAGTGGGAGTTCGACCCGGGCTACTGGGCCCTGTGGTTGCTGAGCCAAGTCGGCATCGTGCGCAATCTGCGTCCCTAGTCCATAAACCCGTCGCAGTCTTCGTCGATCCCGTTCCCGGCGACCTCCGTGCCGCCCGGGTGGGCGGTGTCTTCGGTGTCGTCGCAATCCCCGCCGCTCTCGGTGAATCCGTCGCCGTCGTCGTCCACGTTCACCGTCCCTTCATCGACAGTACCGTCGCAGTCGTCGTCGACGCCGTTGGGGCTCTCGTTGGCTCCCGGATAGACGTTGGCGTTGCCGTCGTGGCAGTCGCCTTGGGCCTCGGAGAAGCCGTCGCCGTCGTCGTCGCCGGCAGAGGTGCCGTTGTCGATGATGCCGTCGCAGTCGTTGTCGATGCCGTCTTCGATGTCGGTCTGGCCCGGGGCGATCTCGGGGTCCGTGTCGTCGCAGTCCCCGCCCTCTTCGGTGAAGCCGTCTCCGTCGTCATCGCTGGCCGCGGTGTCTTCGTCGACAGTGCCGTCGCAGTCGTCGTCGACGCCGTTCGCGGTCTCGGTTGCGTCGGGGCTGATCTCGGGGTCTCCGTCGTGGCAGTCCCCTTCGTCTTCGGAGTAGGTGTCCCCGTCGTCGTCGGCCGCGTTTGTGCCCTCGTCGATCAGGTCGTTGCAGTTGTTGTCGAGGCCATCGGCGAGTTCGGGTGCGCCCGGGTAGATGCTGGCATCGTGGTCGTCGCAGTCGTCGGCGCAGGGTGAGAAGCCGTCGCCGTCGATGTCCTCCAACAGCGCGGTGCCGCCGTCACAGCTGCTGTTGCCGATCAGAGCCACTCCTACCTCGCTGGCGTTGGGGTCATTGGTGAGGATCCAGAGGGTGGCCTCGACCGGGATCTCGACGGTGGGGTGGAAGAGGACCTGCACCGAGAGCTGCTGGCCGGCGCTAAGGGTTAGGGGAAGCTCGCCAAAGGTCGTGGCCATCGAGGTCGAGAAGTCGTCGATGGCGCCGCTGAGTTCCAGGCCCTCGACGGTGAGCGGGAAGGCGGTCGTGGGGGCGATGGACACGGGCAGGCTGCCGGAGAGCAGGCCGAAGTCGAGGACGCGGGGGGCGATGCCGGCGCTCGGAAGCCCCGCCTGGCCGCGGATTGCGGCTTCGGCGCTGGTGGACCCTGCGGAATCGGAGACGATGACCAGGCTCGCAGAGTGAAGCCCTACGAGGTTGGGCTCGTAGGTGATGGTGGCGATCGCGCCCTCGCCGCGGCCCAAGGAGAGCGCGGACTCGGCCTCGACCCCGAAGACGTCGATGTCGTCGTCCTGGATGCTCAGGCTGGCGATGTTCAGGGTAGCGGTGCCCGCGTTGTCGAGCCGGACCTCGCCGGTGACCGCCTCGCCCACCAGGATGGCGCCGAGGTCGAGGGGGGAGGGGGTGATGACGAGATCCCCCAGGCCGGCGTGAACCGCGACGTCTGAGCCGCAGCCACTGCCGAACACGGCGATGGCTACTGCGCTGCTTAGGGCGGGGGCCAGGCCGCGTCTCCTTCGGTCCCCACCCGGCTGTTGGCGTGCCCGTCGTCGGCGACCTGCCAGGAGCGAGGTGAGAAGGAGCAGTAGCCCAGGCGCCCCGGAGCCAGCGGACGCGGCAAGGCCGCAACCCGGA
>CAZQTQ010000084.1:8069-12904 GCA_964596025.1 uncultured Rickettsiales bacterium | reverse complement strand
CGGCCGGAGACGACGACACGGCCGGAGACGACGACACGGCCGGAGACGACGACACCACATCGGCAAAAGCAGTCCGCTTCGTAGCCCTGGGCGACACCGGAGTGGGGAGCCCCGAACAAGAGGGGGTCGCCGCCGTCATCGTCGACGTCTGCGCCGCCCAAGGCTGCGACTTCGCGCTCCTGATGGGCGACAACTTCTACGACGTCGGCGTAACCAGCGCCACAGACAGCCAGTGGGACAGCAAGTTCGAGCAGCCCTACGCCGCCGTCCTCTTGCCCTTCTACCCCGCGCTCGGCAACCACGATGGCGGCGACGACTTCCTGGGCGGCGCTGGCATCAACGTCGAGCGCGGTGACTACCAGGTCGAATACACCAGCGTGGGCTCCTCTCCCGCTCCATGGACCCCCACTGGCACCACCAAGTGGACCATGCCGGCCCGGTGGTACCGGCACAGCCATGGCAACGCCGAGTTCTTCGCCTTGGACACCAGCTCTATCTTCTTTGACGGCCTCTACATCCCCCTTGTCACAGAGGACTTCGGAGAGTTCGTAGATGACCAGGAAAGCTGGCTCTCGGCTGAAGTTGCCGCGACAAGCGCCGACAACTGGCGAATCGCCTACGGCCACCACCCCTACCTGAGCAATGGCCCCCATGGGAACGCCGGCTCCTACGACAGCGTCTCGCTCATCCCCTACGCCAATGGTGCCGAGATCAAGGGCTTCATGGACAACCACGTCTGCGGAACGATGGACCTCTACCTCTGCGGCCACGACCACAGCCGCCAGTGGCTGACCGACACCTGCGCCGGCACCCACCTCATGGTCACGGGAGCCGGTGCGAAGACCTCAGAGATCGAAGGCTCGAATTCGGTTTTCTATCAAGACGCCGAGACCGAGGGCTTCGTCTGGATCGAGATCGTGGGCGACTCCATGACCGTCCAGTGGTGGAACCGCCAGGGGACGATGGACTACGAGGGCTTCATCTCCAAGCCCTCTCGCTAGGCCCTCTGCTACATTCCCGCGCATGTTTGGACGCTTGCTCATCGCCAACCGGGGAGAGATCGCCCGACGCATCATTCGGGCCTGTCGGGGGCTCGGCATTGAGTCGATTGCGGTGTACTCAGAGGCCGATCGTGATGCTCCCTTCGTGAGGGAGGCCACTCACAGCCTCTGCATTGGCCCAGCGAAAGCCGCGCACAGCTACTTGGCGATCGAGAGCATTCTCCAGGCTGCGGTCCAGACAGAGGCCCAAGCCATCCACCCTGGCTACGGATTCCTGGCCGAGAATCCACTCTTCGCCCAGATGTGCCTTCAGCAGCGCCTGGGCTGGGTCGGTCCCCCCCCGCGGGTTATCCGACTCATGGGCGAGAAGGCGTCGGCCAAGGCGGCAATGAAGGAGGCGGGGCTCCCCCTCATTCCCGGCTCGGACGGTCTGGTCCGCAGCCTGGACGAGGCACTCGCCGCAGCCAATTCCGTGGGCTACCCCGTGCTGCTCAAGGCGGACGCCGGCGGGGGCGGTCGCGGCATGCGAAGGGCCGAGGACGAAACCGGGTTGGAGCAGGCTTGGACCGAAGCCCGAAGCGAGGCACTCTCAGCCTTTGGCAACGACGCCATGTACCTGGAGAAGTTCCTGGGACGATCCCGGCACATCGAGTTTCAAGTACTGGCTGACCGCTGGGGCAACGCCATCCACCTCTTCGAGCGCGAGTGTTCGGTCCAAAGGCGCCACCAAAAGCTCATCGAAGAAGCGCCGTCCGCCATTCTGAGCGAAGATGAGCGGCAGGCAATGGGACAACGCGTAGCCGAAGCGGCGGCAGCGGTCGGCTACGAGGGGGCCGGCACCGTCGAGTTCTTGCGGGCCGAGGACGGCGAGCTCTACTTCATCGAGATGAACACCCGCCTCCAGGTGGAACACCCGGTCACCGAAGAGGTCACGGGCATCGATCTGGTCCAAGCTCAGATTCGCATCGCCGCCGGCGAGATGCTGTGGATCGCCCAAGAGGATGTCGCCCTCAACGGCCACGCAATCGAGGTCCGACTCAACGCAGAAGATCCCGACGACAGCTTCCGCCCGGACCCCGGTCAGATCGGGAGTTTCTCGGTACCCACAGGAGCGGTCGGCGCGGGACGCGTGCGCATGGACGCCGCGATCGACGAGGGCTCCAAGGTCTCGCCCTACTACGACTCCATGGTGGCCAAGCTCATCGCGTGGGCACCGGACCGCACAGCCGCCATCGGCCTGTGCGCTCAGAGCCTCGACGACCTGGTCTTGGACGGCATCCAAAGCACGGCTCCTCTGCATCGACAGATCCTCGCCGCTCCCGACTTCGTAGCGGGTGATCTCCAGGTCGGCATCATCCCTGGGCGGCCTGACCTCAACGACCGTCCCACGAGCGGAGGCTAATCAACCGTGGCCAAAGTTCACCTGCAGCCCATCGGCACCCCCTTAGACAAGGTCCTTCCTACGGAGACCCGCGAGGCACAAAAACGCGCCATGGACCTACGCGACGCCCGCTTCTGCGAGGCTCGGGACGTCGTGCGAGATGGCTGGGGCGAAAAGGGCCGCAGCCGGGTCCACAAGAAGGGCAAGCTGACGACCTGGGAGCGGCTCGAGTTGCTCAAAGACGACGAGGCACCCCTATTGCCCGTCGGGACCTTGGTGAACTACGGTCTTAGCTTCGGCGAACGACAGCAGAGCGCGCCCGGGGCCGGGGTGGTCACGGCCTTCACCCAGGTTGAGGGCCGGTGGGTACTCGTCATCGCCAACGACAACACCGTGGCCAGCGGTTCGTGGTGGCCGCTGACTCCCGAGAAGATCGAGAGAGGCCAGGAGATGGCGCTGCGAATGCGCGTCCCGGTCCTCTACCTGGTTGACTGCTCGGGGCTGTTCTTGCCCGAGCAGTCCAACACCTTCCCGGGGGCCCGGGGAGCTGGGCACATCTTCAAGAAGAACTCCCTGCTCTCGGCCGAGGGGGTGCCACAGATCGCCGGGGTGTTCGGGGACTGCATCGCCGGCGGCGGCTACATGCCCATCATCTCCGACAAGGTCTACATGACCGAACAGGCCTATATGGTCATCGCCGGTGCCGCTCTCATCAAGGGGGCCAAGTCGCAGAAGATGACGAGCCACGGCATCGGCGGAGCCGACGTCCACGTGGGGATCTCGGGCTGCGCCGACTTCCGAGTGCCAGACGATGCCCACTGCATTGAGGCCCTGCGCGACGAGGTCGCGACCTTGCCCAGCACGGCCGTGCCCTACTACCGCTACGGAGTCGACGCGGCCCCACCGCGCTTCCCGGCCGAAGAGCTCTCGTCCCTTGTGCCGCCCGACCACCGCGTCGCCTACGACATGCGGGAGGTAATCGCCCGACTAGTCGATGCCTCCCTCTTCTGGGAGGTGCTGCCCGACATGGGGCAAGAGGTCATCTGCGGCGTGGCGCGCATGAGCGGCCTGTATGTGGGCATCCTCGCCAACGCCTCCGGCCTCATCGATGACCCCGACACCGAAGGCTCGAAGAAGCCTGCCGGCATCCTGTACCGCCAAGGAATCGCCAAGCTCGCAGCGTTTAGCCGGGCCTGTAACGACGACGGAATCCCGCTGCTGTGGCTGCAGGACATCTCAGGCTTCGACATCGGTCCCGAGGCCGAGCGCCACGGTCTCTTGGGCTACGGCTCTTCACTTATCTACACCAACTCGACAAACACGGCGCCGATGGCCACCGTGCTCCTACGCAAGGCCAGCGGAGCGGGCTACTACGCCATGGCGGGCCTGCCCTACGACCCGGTATTGCAGCTGAGTACGCCGGTGACGCGCCTCTCGGTGATGGAGGGACGCACGCTTGCCATTGGCGCCTACAACACCAAGCTGAACGACAACTTCGAGATTCTCAGCGAGGACGCCGAAGAGCGCGCAGAGATCGAAGCGGGAATGAAGGCCGTGGAAGAGCGGATTGAGGCGGACATGGATCCCATGGCCTCCGCTCGACAGATGGACACCGACGAGGTCGTTCTGGTCTCCGAGCTTCGCACCCGTCTCTCCGCTTGGGCGGAGATGACTTACCAGTGCCCAGGCTACCGCCGGATCAAGAATCCCCGAATTTGGAGCCTGCACGACCTCGAGATCCTGAGGAATGGGTGATGGACAGCCTCCTCGCCCTCGAGCGAACCGAGGCGGGGGGAGCTATTCGTCTGTGCGCACCGTCAGTGGGGCTGTTTCGCGCGAGCGTCGATCTCGGTGAGTCCATAGAAGGCGGCATGTGCTTGGGCAGCCTTCAGATCCTCAGTCGACGCTACTCAGTCCTAGCTCCGCGCGGGGTACAGGGCCGAATCGTAGGACCCAAGACAGCCGCAACTCGCTCCGTGGGCTACGGCGAACCGCTCTTCGAGCTCGGCACCCCGATTCACGACGCGATCAGTGGGGCGGCCACCTCACCCGGCGCCATGCAGGAGGCGCCGGGCGAAGCGACCTGTGCCGTCTGCACCCCAATTGACGGCATCTTCTACCTGAGGGCCTCACCAGACTCCGAGCCCTTCGTGAACGTGGGGGATCCGGTGGCTCGCGGCCAGACCTTGGGCTTGGTGGAGGTCATGAAGACCTTCAACCCAATCCGGCTGGATGCACCCGACGCTCCCGATGCGGGCGTGGTGGAGTCGATTGAGGTGGGGGATCAACAGGAGGTCTGCTCGGGGCAGGTCCTGCTGCGCATTCGTCCGAGCTAGCCCGGACGTCGGCACCCGGCGCCGCCGGTTCACCCTAGGCCCCTTCAGAGGAATCGTCGTCACCGGACGAGTCATCGTCGTCGCCGGACGAGTCATCGTCGTCGCCGGACGAGTCAT
>CAZQTQ010000084.1:5299-7969 GCA_964596025.1 uncultured Rickettsiales bacterium | reverse complement strand
CGCCGGACGAGTCATCGTCGTCGCCGGACGAGTCATCGTCGTCGCCGGACGAGTCGTCGTCGTCACCGAACGAGTCATCGTCGTCGCCGGACGAGTCATCGTCGTCGTCGCCCTGGGCGGAATCGTCGTCGTCGCTCGACACAGGATCGCAGCCCGCGACCAAGAGGCCGAACTGTAGCAATAACAAGAGCATGAGCTTCTTCATGGGACACTCCAATGGGTGCGGCAGAGGCGGGTTTGCCAGCCGACTTGGGTCCTGTGCAGCAGGGACTGGACCAGCACCTCAGTGCGAAGGACAACCCGTGATCTACAGAGCCCGGGCACGCAGGGGCACGACTGCACTGCCCCGAATGAAAGAGAGCGCTTGAACCCGACGGAAGCGTCGAGGGCTTCAGACTGCTAGGATCAGAGATCTTGGCACGCCTACTCGTCACCCACGGGCACCACTTTGGGTGCACTTACCGGATGTTTGATCGAGTGACCATTGGTCGGTCCTCGGAGTGCACCATCCAACTGCTGGACGAAAAGGTCAGCCGGGTGCACTCACGCATCGACCGCGACGGCGAGCACTTCGTCGTCCAAGACGCGGGCTCATCGAACGGAACGGGCCTCAACGGACGTCGACTCGAAGCTCCTAAGGTGCTCGAGCCGGGGGACGAAGTCGCCGTGGGCAGCAACCTGCTGATGTACGAGCCCACGGTGGACATCCTCCGCGATCTCAGCGGCTCGGGCAACGTACTGCTTCTCTGCGCTCCCGAGAGGGTAGCGACCGACGCCGGGGACTTGGACCGAGCCCCCAAGGAGGTTGGGGCCAAGACCCTGATCGAGGCCCTGCAAGAAGCGATGGGGGGCCCCCGAGGCCTCGGACGGGGCGCCAACCTAGTCGAAACCCTCGCCCGCTGCCTCGGAGCCGACCGAGCCGCTCTTCTTCGCTGCGCCGCCGACGGGAGCGACGTCCAAGCGGTAGCCACCTACCCCGCTCAAGGTCGAGTTGGCCTTCGGAACGACCGCCTCAAGGAAGCCATCACCGCCGGCACGGCCCAGCACCGCGTCGACGGCAGCGTCGAACATGCGGTCAAGCAGGCCAAGACCGTTGTAGTCGGCCACGTCGGCAGTACCCTCTATGTCCCCCTCAAGCACAGGGACCAGGTCCGCGGGCTGTTCTTCGCGGACATCCGGACGCCGGACGGCTTTGACTATGTCGAAATGGAGGCCCTTCTCGCCGCCTGTACCCTGGCATTCTCGGCCTTTCTTGGACCGGATCCCTTCGCCCACCTACGCTTCGTCGCCGACGAAAAGGCAATTGAAACTCCGGTGGCCCGCAGCCCCCGAATGCAGGAAGCCCTGAGCCAAGCGCGCAAGCTCGCCTCGGGAAACCTGCCACTGCTGATCGAAGGCCCCGCCGGCACCGGCAAGGCCTTCATGGGACGCTTCATCCACAGCCTCAGTGAGCGGGCCGCCCTTCCCTACCTTGCGGTGCGCTGCGACCGACTTGGCGGAAGCAACAGCGACCAGACGCTGTTCGGGAAGGACACCTCAGGAAGCGAATCCGCAGACACCGGCATCATGGACGAGGTGCAGAGCGGCACCATACTGCTCGACGCCGTCGAGTGCCTCGAGCCCGCCCTCCAGATGAAGATCCTCCGGACGGTCCAGGAGGAACGTTTCTTCCGGGTGGGTGGGGTCCGGCCCGTCCGGAGCCGGGTGCGAATCCTTCTGGGAACGGCAGCATCGCTGAGCGAGCGGGTAGAAGACGAGAGCTTCATGAGCGACCTCTACGCCGAAGTGCGAGACCAGCGACTCGCTTTGCCAAGCCTGGACGAGCGGACCGCGGACCTCGAACCCCTCATCAAGCGCTTTGTGGCCCGGTTCAATCGCGACACTGGCTGCCGGATGAAGGGGTTCGCGGGCGAAGCCATCGAGCGGATGGAAAAACACCAGTGGACAGAAAATGTCCGCGAGCTCAAAGAGTGCGTGGATCACCTCCTCTGCCGAGCAGAGAGCGACATCGTCCAGGCCTCAGAGGTGGACTCGGAATTGGCGGTCTCGGTTCATCGGGGTGTCGGCGGCGCAAACCTCGCCCGGGCGCTTGCCGGCCTTGATCGGGACGAGATCACCCAGTGCCTCGCACGCGGCGAGGGTCAGTCCGTCAAGGCCGCGGCGATCTTGGGGGTGCCGGTGAACCAGTTCCGAAGGCGGGCAGCGCTCTTGGGAATCCCGCTGGACGACAACTAGCGGCTCGGGCAGCTTGCCCCACATGCCTCGTAGTTCGAGGCACACGTAGCGTCCCAACCCACCCCGCAGCAGAAGGCATCGTAGAGGGGTGAACCGGTGCAATCCCCAAGGATGGGATTGCCGGAGGAATCGTTGCCCGTAGGCGCACAGATAGCACTTGCCGGCGTTGCTTCGTCACACTGGGCGCTATCGATAGCGTCGACCGTCCCCTCCCAACCGAGGCAACAGACGTCGACCCCAGGGTTGCAGACAGGCGCCTCGAAACAGGTCGGATCCACACAATCAATGGTTCCGTCCCCGTTGTCGTCAAGGCCATCGTCGCAGTCCGTTTCCGGCGCCCCCGCTCCGTTTCCGGTAAAGGTCAGGGTCTCGGTTCCGCTCGATCCCGGCGACACAACTTCCTCCCAGTTGATGACCAGGTTCGTCTCGTAGTTG
>CAZQTQ010000084.1:1802-5289 GCA_964596025.1 uncultured Rickettsiales bacterium | reverse complement strand
CGATCGTGCAACTGCTGCCGAAGCCTGGTTGCAAGGTGGAGACACCACAGCCCGCGTCCCCTGTGTCCAGCAAGAACGTCCCACCGGCCGTGTTGGACAAGGTCATGTCGTAGGAGAGAGCCGTGCCACCGATGTTCTCGAGGTAAATCACCTCGTCCAGGGTCGTGGTGGGACTCAGCGGTGCAGCGCCAAAGCTCATGGTAGCAACGGTGACCTGCAGCAGAGCAGTCGGCGAAGCCGCGCTGTCGTCGTCCCCGCTGCCGCCGCTGTCGTCGTCGCCCCCGCCGCCGGTGTCGTCGTCGTCGCCCCCGCCGCCGGTGTCGTCGTCGTCGCCCCCGCCGGTGTCGTCGTCGTCGCCCCCGCCGGTGTCGTCGTCGTCGTCGCCGTGGGTGTCGTCATCGCCCGCAGTGTCGTCATCCCCCGAAGCGTCGTCATCGCCGCCCACGGGATCGAAACCACCCCCACCCCCTCCACCCACAATGCCCGAGGACACGTTCCCCGGCGTGCAGGCGAAAAGGAGGCCGAGACAGACAAAAAGGGCACTACAGCCCAGGGTGAGAAGAATACGCCTCATCGACAGCCGCCCCAGTCTAGCGAAGCCGGCCGAGTGGGGAAGGGCCTTGCCTTACCCGAGGCTGTCGACGCGCTCGTGCCTCGGAATGATGTCGGTGATCCGGATCCCCAGCCGCTCGTCGATCACAACGACTTCGCCCCGAGCAAGAATCTGGTCGTTGACGACGATGTCCAGGGGTTCGTCGGCACCCTGGTTCAGCTCGACCACCGAGTTGCGATCCAGCTGGAGCAGGTCCCGAATCAAGATGCGCGTCTGCCCCAAACGAACCGTGACCTCGAGCGGGAGATCGAGGATCAGCTCCAAGTTTGCGCCACTCTCGGAGCCGAAGCCCTGCCGTCTGGCGCGAGGCGCCCCTGCCGCTGCAGGCCCAGCGTCAGTCCCCCCCGCGGCCCCCTCGACGCCAGCCTCAGCAGCGCCTGCGCCGCCCTCGGTCTCGGCCGGTTCACCACCGGAAGTCTCCAGCTCACTGAAGTGAATCCACTTACGCATTTCCGCCACCCTTTCCGATGACCTGGGTGATTTGCAAGGCCCTGTTGCCGTTCAAACTGCCGGGAGTCCCTAGGAACTTCGGCACCCCTTGCACGGTGCCCGTAGCCATTCGCTTGCCCTCGACAAAAAAGACGTCTCCAACCGCGAGCTTCAGAATCTCGCGGACGCTCATCCGCTTCCCACCCAGACTGACCTCGAAGCGAACCGGGAAGGTCTCGAGATCCTTGGCAAAGGGGCCGTCAAATCGCAGAGCCTTGGGCCGAGACTTCGGCCGAGCCGCTCCTCCCGACGGTGTCGCAGAAGCCAGGAGGCCAAGCATGCCCTTAGGCATCACAAGCCCGAGCATTCCGAGCACCTTCTTACCCAGATAGATCTCCACGAGCACCGCAAGCACGGCCATCGAATCACGATAGCCCTGGGCCACGGCGCCGGTCGTGTCGGAGCCCGTGATTCGGAAACTCGGAGGCGAGGCGGGATTCCAAGTCTGGGCGAGATCGTCGACAAAGGTCCTGAAGGTCCGGTGGGCGACCCGCAAATCCAGGTCAGTGATCGGGCGGGGAGCCTTGCGCCCCTTCTTGCCCTGACTCAAGTCACTCCCTCCGCCCATCAGGCCCTCGACCAGACGCTCGACAACCTCAGGCTCGACCACCAGGAGACCCTGACCCGCAGCGCCGGCGGTCCCAAAGGCGACCATCGCCAGCTCCCGCGCATCGACCTCAAAGGACTCGCGGAATTCGGCGTACTCCGTCACCTTCAAGAAGGTCACACTCAGACTGACCGCATCGTGGAGGACGTCTACCAGACGAATCTCGAGGGACCTCATCGTTCGATCGATCACTTGGGCCAAGCGCTCCTCACTGATCTCACCCGTCTTCAGGACCTCATCGCCCTCATGGCCCAGGCGGAAGCGAGGCAGGGCGTCTCCGTCGGCCCGGATGTTCCTGCCAGACGGGCCCAGTTCGACATCCCCGAGAACATCCTCGGAGTCGACGGCATCCCGAAGTGCGTCGAGTTCTCCTGTGGTGAGGATGTTGTCCGACATCGTTACTGCACCACGAACTCGGTGATGTAGACGCGGGAGATGTGGCCGGCAGGAAGCATACGGTTAAAGCGAACCAGCAACTCCTCCCGCACCCGACTCTTGCCTTCAGGCCCAAGCAAGTCGCTGTAGGTCTGGTTACCCAACAGGGAGATTACTGCGTCCTTGAATACGGCCTCGCGGCCGGTGATTTCCTTGACAGTCGAAGAGTCGTCCACCTCGACCTCGATGCGGCAGTTGACGTAACGCACATTGCCCGGGTCTAGCAGGTTGACGACGAAGTTGCCGAGGGGGTGGATGATCCCCACCTCCCGGCTTGGCTTTGCAATCCCCTCGATCTCCTCGCCACGTCCAGAATCGAGCTTGGCGGTGGTCGCTGCGACCTGCTCCAGAGCCTCTGAAACCGCCTTCACCGACACAAATGCATAGCCAACGCTTCCCAATGCGATGACCACGGCCAAGATCAGGAGGATGGAAAGCAGCTTGGTACGAGACTGTAGAGATGCGACGGTAGTCTCCAGATCGCCCTCTTCCATCAACTCGTCACTCATTGCGTTCCCTTTCCGGGGTCCGGCACGGCTTCCACCTCGCGAACCACCCGTTCTTCCCCGTAGAAGTACTCATCGGCTGCACTGGTCACAGTCATGACAATTTCCACACGTCGGTTGCGCGCTCGGCCAGTCGAGGTGTCGTTCTTGTAGCGGGGCTGAAAGGACCCATGGGTACTCGCCTTGATGCGTTTGCCCGGGATCACACCCTGCTTCTGAACGTACTGAAGCACCTCCAGCGCTCGCGCCGCACCGACCTCCCAGTTGCTGTCGTAGTAGCCACCAGGGCGGCTGTCGTCGGTGTGCCCAATGAACTCGGCCGAGGCCTTGCTGACCTTCAATGTCGCCGCCAGATCGTCCAAGAAGAGGTAGGCCGCGGGCAGGAGCTCGGTGCCCCCCTGCTTGAAGAGAAGGCTCTCGTCGATCGCTATCGACACGCTCTCGTCCTTGTGTCCGATCTGAATGAAGTCGTTGGACACCCGGTTGGTGTGCTTCTCTTTGACCTGCTCCAATGAGGTCATCAGCTGCATCTTGCCCTGGGCAATCCGCGGCATCTTGGCAATCTCCTTGCGGCCCTCCCTCGGCTGCCCGCCGCCCTTTAGGACCCCCAGTGCTCCACGCAGAGAACCCAGGGCCAGCTTGATCCGCTGGTTGTCCAGGGTCGACATGGATAGCAGCAGCACGAAGAAGGTGAGAAGCAAGGTCATCAGGTCGGCGAAGGTCACCATCCATGCCGGCGCTCCCTCGTCCCCGCCGCCGTCGTCGGGCGTCTCAGCGCGACGATGGGCCATGACTAAGCCGCCCCCTCCAGGCGACTCCTCGGAGCAACAAAGGCCG
>CAZQTQ010000084.1:0-1792 GCA_964596025.1 uncultured Rickettsiales bacterium | reverse complement strand
GCCAGGACGATGACGACGATAATGATCTGTTTGTAGGACCTGCTCGAGGCAGGCACCTGCTCCAGGACTTCTTCTTCGGCCATGGCTTACTTCCTCTCCGCCATTGCCCTCAGGCGCGGCTCGAGGTAGGAGATGAGCTTCTGCTCGACGATCCGGGGGTTGTCACCGAGGGAAATGGAGAGCACGCCCTCCATGGTCAGTTCCTTGTAGAGCAGCTCCTCCTGGCTCCTGGAGCGCAGCTTGCCTGCGATGGGCAAAAAGGCCAGGTTGGCCATCACCGCGCCGTAAAAGGTGGTGATCAGCGCGACGGCCATGGCGGGGCCGATGGTCGAGGGGTCGTTCATGCTCTGGAGCATCTGGATAAGACCGATGATGGTTCCAATCATCCCAAAAGCCGGCGCGTAGGTGCCCATAGTCTTCATGAGCTCGGCTCCGACCGAGTGCCGCTGACCGAGGTATTGGATCTCGGTTTGCAGGATTTGCTCGATCGTGTCGGCCTCCTGGCCGTCGATCACGAGCTGCAAGCCGGTCTGATAGAAGCTGTCGTTGACCTCGTCGGACGCTTGCTGCAGGGAGAGCAGGCCCTCCTTACGGGCGCGAGTGGCGAGTGTCTCGAGCGTCCCGATCAGTTCGTCGTTGGTCGTCCCCGAGAAGAAGAAGGTCTTGCGCACCACCCCCAACACCGAAAACAGGGTGTTCAGAGGGAAACACACCAGCGTGGCCCCAACGGTCCCGCCCAAGACAATGAGGATGGCGGGAATGTTGATGAAGGTCGAGGCGCCCTCGCCCGAGAGGACTGAGTAGGCCACGAGGCCGAACGAGGCCAAGATCCCGATCAGAGTCGCTACATCCATGTTCGCGTTCCGCTTCTTCCCTTGGTCTGCAGCCGCTTCGAGGAGCCCAGCCCGCAAGCTCCAGTCCAAGGGACAGAGTACACCTACAGGGGGGGGGTCCGTACACTGCGGGGGTCGAGCTGTTCAGAAAGGAACAACCCGACCCCCAATGCAATCGAAGCGCACCAGGCTCTGAATGAAATGCGCTGCTTGCTCAGCCCTAGACCATCTGCATGAGCTCCTGAAGGAGACTGTCCGCCGAAGAGACGACTCGAGAGCTGGCCTGGTAGCCCTTCTGACTCTGAATCATCTTCACGAACTGCCGCTCGATGTCGACGTTGGACATCTCCAGGGAGTAGGAGTGAACAACACCGCGGCCGCCGGTGTCGGCAGATGCGACGGCCGGATCACCCGAGGTGGTGGTGCTCTGATAGAGGTTGTGTCCGATCCGCTCGAGGTAGGTCTCGCCCTGGAAACTCGCCAGGACCACCTGCCCGAGGGAACGGGTCTCACCGTTGGAGTACACCCCGGTGACCACCCCGTCGGTTGCCACGTCGAAGTTCACGAGCGCACCCGAGCCATTTCCGTTCGGGTTGACGCTGGCGACGTCAGACGGGGAGGCGAACTGGGTCACAACGCCGGTCTCGCCGGTCGCAATGCCGAGGTCGTAGGCCACGGTCTGAGCCGAGGCGCCATCGAAGGTCACGGCCGTGGACGACGTAGTCGACGTGACCGTATCGAGGGCACCGGTGGTCAGGAAGTTCAGCGTACCGGTGAAGATCTCCGCCGGCACACCTGCCGTTCCCCCGGTCTCGCCGGCGTCGACAAAGGCCCGAGTAGTCCAAGTGTTGGTCCCGGTCTTGTAGTAGGCCACGGTCACGTCGTGAGCCGCACCCAGGCTGTCGTAGATCACATTGGAGGTCTGGAAGGTGGCCTCGGTCGTGATCGTGGCGAAATCG
>CAZQTQ010000083.1:0-12962 GCA_964596025.1 uncultured Rickettsiales bacterium | reverse complement strand
CCTCGTCTCCGCAGCGGTCGGCGGGCAGTGGCCTCAGGCCAGGAAAGCGGCGGTGCCAGAGCCGGATGACCTCATCGAGGCAGTCCTCGGGGATCTCGGCGCAGAGGCCCCACCGGGTGCCCCACATCCGTCGGGCGGCGATTCCCGCTTCGCCCAGGCTCGTACGCGCGATCTCCCAGGCCTGCGGTTGCTCGGCAATTCCCGCCCCAACGACGGTGACGGTGCCGTGGTTTGCAAAGGGCCGGCACTGGCCGCCCTTGGCTTTCAGTTGTTTGGCGATGGACTCCAGTCGTGCTTCGGCGTCGACGCTGTTGCGCAAGTCCAGGACGAGCTCGGCGCTGCCTTGGTCGCCTTCGGTGACCCGGACCAGGTCGGTCCAGCTCAGGCCTTCGCGGCTAAGCTCGGACAGGGTCCAGTCAACTGCCTCGCTTGGGCCTCCGAGGGCTATGGGCAGGACGGCGCTGTCGCCTGTGATTGCCACCGCCCGCCCCTTGCCTGGGGTTGGCTCGGTCGTGATGAGGGTACCCGGGCCCTCTTCGAAGGTGGATCGTGCCCGCAAGGTGATGCCGTGCCGTTTCGCGTAGTCCACTGCCTCTGGTGCGAGGACCCGCGCGCCTCGGATGCCGAGTTCCAGGACTTCACCCGCCGCCAGGCGGTCGAGCCGGTGTGCCTCGGAGACGACCGCGGGATCCGCCGAGTAGATCCCGTCGACGTCGGAGAGGATGTCGCAGGACACCGCATCCAGGGCCCCGGCGAGCGCGATGGCGGTGGTATCCGATCCCCCGCGACCCAAGGTGGTGACTTCTTTGGCGGTGGACACTCCAGCAAAGCCCCCGACGATGACGACCTTGCCGTCGTCAAGCGCCTGCTGCACTCGAATCGGCCTCACTTCGATGATGCGGGCCTGGTTGTGGTCGGTTGTGGTGATGATGCCGGCCTGCGAGCCGGTAAAGGAGACCGCTTGGCAGCCTTGGTCCTCGATCGCCATCGCGAGGAGCGCCATGGAGATGCGCTCCCCGGCGGTGAGGATCATGTCCATTTCGCGGCGGTGGGGGCGCCCGGAGACCTCGGTGGCCAGGGCGACGAGGGCGTCGGTGGTGCGGCCCATGGCCGAGACTACGACAACGGGGCGGGCGCCGGCTTTGCGGGTTGCGACGATGCGAGCTGCCACCGCCTTCAGCTTTTCGGGGCTGGCTACCGAGGAGCCGCCGTACTTTTGGACGACGATGGGGGACACGGAACGCAGCGGCTGGGTGGACTACAGGCCGCCGACGAACTTGTAACCCACGCCATGGACGGTCTGGATCGTGCGGTTCGGCGGACCGTCCTTGAGCTTGCGGCGCAGGTTGAGGATGTGAGTGTCGACGGTGCGGGTCGAGACGTCCGAGTCGTAGTTCCAGACCTTCTCGAGCAGAACCTCGCGGCTGAGCACCTGTCCGCGGTTGTTGACGAGGTACCGCAAGAGTTCCATCTCTTTGGCCGAGAGCCTGACCGGCTGCCCCCCCACCAGCAGGTCGTAGGTGGAGAAGTTCACCGACACGTCGCCGTAGGCGAAGCTCTCCTCCTCCCGAGCGTCCTTCTCGGCACGCCGCAGCAGGGCCCGGACCCGGGCGTGGAGCTCGAGGAGCGAAAAGGGCTTTGTGACGTAATCGTCCCCGCCCACGTCAAATCCACAGAGCTTGTCGACCTCTTCGCCCTTGGCCGTCAGGAAGAGGATCGGGTTGTGGAAGCCACCCAAGCGCAGGTTGCGGCAGACCTCGTAGCCATGCATACCGGGAAGCATGACATCGAGGAGGACCAGGTCCGGCTTCTCCTTGAGCCCTGCGTCCAGGCCGTCTTTTCCTGTGGCCGCGGCGACCACCTCATAGCCCTGCAAATGGAAGAAGTCCTTCAGACTGTCTCGGATGTGGCGTTCGTCCTCGACGATGAGGAGCTTCTTGTCAGTCATGTCCCGGCCTCAGTTCCCGGCGCACAGCTGGCGACGGGCAGCGTAATCGTGAACGTGCTGCCCTCGCCTTTGACCGATTCGACGTCGATTCGGCCATCGTGCGCAAGGACGATGTGCTGGACGATGGCAAGTCCCAGCCCCGTCCCCCCAACCTCGCGGGTCATGTGGTCCCCGCCTCGATAGAATTTCTCGAACAAGTGAGGGATCTCCTTGGCGTCGATGCCAGCGCCTCGGTCGGCCACCGACAGGCGGATGCTATCACGATCCAAGGCAGCCCTCAGGGCTACGGACCGGGTCTCTTCGCTGTACTTGACGGCATTGGAAACGAGGTTGATGAGCGCTTGGACAATCGCGTCTCGGTCAAAGCGCACCGGGGGCAGCTCTCCGTCCACCGAGACCTCGAACTCAAAGCCTTCCTTGCGGACGTAGTCGCCGATGATTCGTTCGACCTCGTAGATCATGTCGCCGATATCTCCGAGACCGAAGTCGAACTTCTTGCGGCCTTCCTCGATGCGGGCGAAGTCCAGCACGTTGTTGATCAGTCGACTGAGTCGCTCGGCCTCCGAGACGATGTTTCGGTAGTACTCGCCCTGCTTGTCTCCCGAGGGTACGGCCCCCAAGCTGAGCATCTCGGCCATGATGCGGATCGTCGTGATCGGTGTACGCAGCTCGTGGGAGACGTTGGCCACGAAGTCACTCTTTAGTCGGGCCACCTCCACCTCGCGTCCGACGGCGCGGGTGATGATGAGTATCCCGGCCAAGATGACCGAGAGAAGCAGTGCGATGAGGCTGAGCCGTAGGATGCGGTTGCGCTGGCGGATTGCGCCGAGGGGGACTTCGTCCCCTAGCTCGACGACGAGAATTCTGCCGGCAGCCCAGGGGTCGAGGGGGCGTTGGGCGAGGCGAGCCGCAGGGGTGGGGCCGGTGATTGGGGGGGATAAGAGCCGGGTGCTGAACTGGGGGCTCCCACGTCCGATCGAATTCCGAAGCACCTCGGCGCGCTTCGCCAAGCCCTCCATCCGAAGCTCGACGATGACGAGCTGGGGGCCGAGGGGACCGGGCAGTACGCGCCGTGCGCTCGCGATCGGTCCGGCGGCTCCGGGTCGGCTGGCAGCTCGGAAGGCGTCGGTTGGGGCCCCTTCGGACAGGAAGGCGGGCGCTGTCGTCGGTTGCACCGCTTCCCCGTCGGAAGCCTCTCCCGCAGCAGACGGCAGTCCTGCTGCCAGAGCCAGGACGACGATGTCTCCGATCAAGGGCTCCTCTATCCGAAGGAGGTCCGTGCCTTGCTCGCTCTCGAGCCAGTCGGGGTGGGCCTCCAGATGGCCATCGAGACGAGCGAGGAAGGCCTCACGATCGCGGATCAAGCTCTCGACGATTCGGTCGGCTAGCGCCTGGGCTTCCGCTTTGAGGGTGACCTCGGCCATCCGGTCCTCTTGGAGAACCGCCTGGATGCCGTAGTAGGTCAAAACGGCCCCCGGAACGATGACCGATAGGAAGAGCAGGCCAAGCAGCCGATTGGGCAGATTGCTCGCAGAAAGAAATCGACGCACGCCGCCGCAGTCTAGCAGTGGAACCGGGGGGCGCTCGGATTGGGGCGGGCCTCACTCTCGTCCGGATTGCCGAGGGTCAGTGGCTTCGCTTGTCCCCGCGGCATTGCGGCTCTGCCTTCAGGACACTACTCTTGCGGCGTGTCGTCGCCCCCCCTGCCGCCGCATGCCCCGCGGCGCCTCCTCGACCACAGTCCTCTCCGACGATGGGCCCCCATGACCCGCGAGGAGGGTCTGGCCACCCGCGATTTCCTGACATCGCTCTTGAGCTTTCCCTACCTTTGCAGTGGCGTGATTGCCCTCTTGTTCTGGTGCTACGCCATTCAGTTGGTCCTAGGTTGGCCTTTCTTTACGATCCTGCCCGTCAGCGGCAATCCCCTCGATCACATCTACGTCGAGGTCTTGGGTGCTCGTCTGGGCTGGCTCAGCAGGGATGCGGTCGTGGCGGGCGACTACTGGCGCCTGCTCAGCAGCAGCATGCTCCACGGCTCCTTGCTCCACGTGGTCGCCAACTGCTTCGTGCTCTTTCACCTCGGGCGGATCGTCGAGAATTGCTACGGAAGGACTGCCTTCGCCGTGACCTATGTCGGGGCGGGAATTGTCGGCGCGTGCTTGAGCGTCGTTGCGAGCGGGGTCGACTCTCTGGGTGCGAGCGGTGCTGTGCTCGGCATGCTCGGAGCGGCGCTGGTCCTCGGGATACGCTATCGCATGCAGATCCCGCGCCCGCTGCGGGATACCTTCGGGCTCGACCTCTGGGCCTTCGCCCTCCTCATCGGCATCTTCTCCGCCCTGCCTTTCGTCGACTGGGCGGGTCACTTGGGCGGCTTCCTCTGGGGACTGACGGTGGGTCTGATCTGGCCGGCCCGGATCTTTGTCGGGGCTCCGGGGCTCCTGGGTCGTTCGGTTGGCAATGGCATGGCTGGCTTGGCCCTCGGGCTGTTCCTCGGCACCCTGCTGATCGTCGGTAACCGGGCCTCGACGGTGGGGGACCACCTTCCTGATGCCAATCTCCGGGCCCTTGAGTTTGCGGTTGACCGCGGCGATGTCGAGGCGCAGTTGGCGGCGGCCCAAGAGCTGGTGTCCTCTTTCCCCGAGGTCCCCGAGTTGCAGCTTCAGCTCGCGGCCGCCCTCCTGCAGGCTGAACAGTGGGAAGCTTCGAGTACGCTGATGCTCCAGGTGGAGGGGAAGTGGCCTGCAGTGGTCCAGATTGACCCCTACTACGACAACAACCTCGCCTGGGCGCTCTTCCTTGCACATCCGGAGGACAGGGACGTGATTGAGGAAGGCCTGGCCCGGGTGAGGCGAAACCTCCGCCAGAGTCCAGATGACCCGATCATGCGCAATACGCTGGCCTACGGCCTCTACCTCGACGGTCAGTTCGAACGGGCCGAACGGGTGCTCTCTGATGTCATGGCAGCCAAGCCCCGGAAGCGCCGTCAGAACGACGTCTTCTTGCACGTCCTGACTCTGCTGGCCCTGGGTCGCGGCGAGGAGGCGGCGGCCGAGTTCGTCGAATTCGCGCAGGACTTTTCGGAGGGTGAATTTCGGGAAGCGGCCCGGGATGCTCTCGAAGCAGCCGGGCTCCTTTCGGCGAAGCGCTAGGCCTCCCGAAGCTCAAGCATTCGCTGCACGTACTTGCCCAGGAAGTCGTACTCCAGGTTGAGGGCGTCGCCGATGGTCCGGTCGCTGAGGCTGGTGTGACTCAGGCTGTGGGGGACGATGAGGACCTCGATGGACGAGCTCGCGTCGCGAACGCCGTTGACAGTCAGCGACACGCCATCGATGGCCACACTGCCCTTTTCGATGAAGTAGGGCAGGCCCTCTCTAGGGATGCCGACGGTGAGGCGTTCGCAGTCGCCGATCGTTTCGCGGGCCACCAAGGTGCCCCTGGCGTCGACGTGCCCAGTTACCCAGTGTCCCCCCATGCGGTCGCCCAGGCACAGAGCGCGCTCGAGGTTGACGCGGTCGTCGACGCGACGGAGGCCGAGAGTCGTGCGGTCCAGAGACTCCGAGGAGAGCTCGACCGAGAACCGTGGCCCATCGAAGGCGACCACCGTCATGCAGGCGCCATCGATGGCGATGCTCTCCCCCAAAGCGAAGCCCGGATCGTCCCAGTGGCTCCCTACGGTGAGCCGTAGGCCAGCGTCCATGGGCTCGATTTCGGCGATCCGTCCTACGTCGGTGATGATTCCGGTAAACACCTCAGCCTCCCCAACCTGCTTGGGCGTGTTCAGCCCACCAGCTTGCCCCCGGGCCGCCCAGAGGGCGGGCCTCGAGGAGGAGGTCAGGCCCCAGCCGGGTCACAGCAAAGGGGGTCAGGGCGAGCGCCTCCTCCGGGGTGTCGACCCCGCGCCCCAAAGCCAGGGGAAGCGCCTCGGCTCCGCCAAAGATCTTCGGGGCCACGTAGACCAGCAGCCGGTCTATCAGGCCTCCGTCGAGCAAGGAACCATGCAGTTCGGCACCTCCTTCGATGAGCAACGAAGCGATCGGACGCTCGCCGAGGGCGGCGAGCGCTTGCGGCAGGTCCAAGCGCTCGCCAGCACCGCAGGCGAGGATTTCTGCGCCCGCGTTGCGTAGGGGGCGGGCCCGCAGTTCGTCCTGGGCTGCGCCGTCGGTCGTGCACAGGAGGACCGGCTCTTGGCTCTCGAACAGCCGGGCAGCGGGTGGGGTTCGGAGCTGAGAGTCGAAGACGACGCGGATTGGGGCGGGGACGTCTGTCTTCTCGGCCTCGTCCCGCACCGTCAAGCGCGGGTCGTCGGCGAGCACCGTTCCGACCCCGACCCCCACCGCCTGGTGCTGCGCCCGCTCCCGGTGCACGTGCGCTCGGGCTGTCTCACCCGTGATCCACTGGCTCTTGCCGCTGCGGGTGGCAGAGCGCCCATCGGCCGTCACTGCGGCCTTCAGCGTCACAAAGGGCCGGGACTCCGCGACGTGGACGATGTGCACCTCGTTGAGGGCGTGGCAGGCCGCCTCGTGCAGACCGACCTCGACCTCCACGCCCGCATTGCGGAGAATGTCGATTCCCTTGCCCGCGACCAGGGGCTGGGGGTCGACCATGCCCACGACCGCCCGCCGGACGCCGCTGCGGAGGATGGCGTCGGTGCAGGGTGGTGTGCGTCCCCAGTGGCAGCAGGGCTCCAAGTTGACGTAGAGGGTGGCCCCCTCAGCGCGGAAGCCGACCTTTGCAAGCGCGTCGACCTCAGCGTGGTCTTCACCGCATCGGTGGTGGAAGCCTTCCGCGAGCAGTTGACCGTCCCGAACGACCACAGATCCGACCATGGGGTTGGGCCAGGTCCGGCCGCGACCCCGCTGGGCGAGCTCCAGCGCTCTCCGCATCCACGCCGCATCTGAGCGCGTGGGCTGGGAACTCAAAGAACCTCCTCGACGGGGGAGGCGAGGGTTCGAGGCTGGCTGTCGGGCTCGGGAGCATGCCCCTGGGCCAGCGTGGTGAAGTCGCCCAGGGAGGTAAAGCGGAGGTAGACGCTGGCAAATCGTGCGAAGGCGACCTCGTCGAGGTCCCTGAGCTCGGCCAGGGCCTGCTGCCCCAAGATCCGGGTCGGCACCTCCCGGCTACCAGACTGCACCGCTCTGCTGGCCAGCAGCTCCACTAGGCGTTCGATGGACTTAGCGGAAACCGGGCGTTTTCGGCAGGCGATTTGCACAGAGCGGCGGACCTTCTCGCGGTCAAAGGGCTCCCGCCGTCCGTCCCGCTTCAGGACCGTCGGCACGAAGTCTTCGACGCGCTCGTAGGTAGTGAATCGCGACAGGCAGCTCTCGCAGGCCCGACGTCGCCGGATCTCGCCGCCCTCGGGTGCGGGCCGCGAGTCGACGACCCGTGAGGCGAGATGGCCGCAGCTGGGGCAGCGCATCAGGCCTCTCCCAGCGCGCTTTGGGCGGCTGCTAGCCGGCCGGGATAGATGGGAAAGGCCTGGCAGAGCTCGTTGACGCCCTCTCCGACCTGGGCTTGGAGGTCTGCGTTGCCGGGGTCCAGCAGGATCTCGGCGATCCACCCGCCAATCCGCTTCATCTCGGCGTTTCCCATGCCCCGCGACGTCAGAGCAGGGGTCCCGATGCGTAGCCCCGAGGTGACAAAGGGAGAGCGCTGCTCGCCCGGCACCGTGTTCTTGTTGACGGTGATGTGGGCCGCTTCCAGTGCTGCTTCGGCGTCCTTGCCCGTCAGATCGCCGGCCCGCAGGTCCACGAGAAGGAGGTGGTTGTCTGTGCCGCCACTGACCAGGTCTAGGCCGCGCTCGATGAGGGTTTCCGCCAGGATGCGAGCGTTGGCCATGACCTGGGCGGCGTAGCTGGCGAATTCGGGCTTAAGCGCCTCGCCGAAGGCTACGGCCTTGGCGGCGATCACGTGCATGAGCGGGCCGCCCTGGACCCCCGGGAAGACCTGCGAGTTGATCGCCTTGCCGTAGGGCTCCTTGCAGAGGATCAGGCCCCCGCGCGGACCACGTAGCGTCTTGTGGGTGGTGGTGGTCACCAGATCGCAGTGGGGGATGGGGTCGGGATGGTGGCCGGTGCAGACCAGTCCGGCGACGTGCGCGATGTCTGCCATCAACAGGGCCCCGATTTCGTCGGCGATCGCCTTGAACTGGGCGAAGTCGATGTGTCGAGGGTAGGCGGAGGCGCCGCAGACAATGAGCTTGGGACGGTGGGCCAGGGCCTGGGCGCGGACGTGGTCGAAGTCGATGCGGCCGCTGCTCTCGTCCACCCCGTAGGCCACGACTTGGTAAAGCCGGCCCGAGAAATTTACGGGGCTTCCGTGGGTCAGGTGTCCACCGTGGCTGAGGTCCATCCCCATCAGGGTGTCCCCGGGCTCGAGTACCGCCATGTAGGCGGCCATGTTGGCCTGTGCGCCCGAGTGAGGCTGCACGTTGACCCGCTCCGCCCCGAAGAGCTGCTTGGCTCGCTTGCGGGCGAGGTTTTCGACGGCATCCACGTGCTTGCAGCCGCCGTAATAGCGCCGGTTGGGCAGGCCCTCGGCATACTTGTTGGTCAGGACCGATCCCTGGGCCTCCAAGACGGCTTCAGAGACGTAGTTCTCCGAGGCAATCATCTCGAGGCCGGACTCCTGGCGGCCGAGCTCGCCTAGGACGCAGCGGGCGACTTCGGAGTCGTGGGTGGCAAGGCGCTTCATGGCGGATTCCTGCAGGGGAGAGAGGGGAGATAGGAGGAGCTATTCGGAGCCGGCGATCTTTCCCACACGCCGAGCGTGGCGTCCGCCCTCGAACTGGGCCTCGAGGTAGGCGTCGACGATGGCCTCAGCCAGATTCAACCCAACGACCCGGGCACCGATGCACAGCACGCGGGCGTCGTTGTGCTGGGCGATCATGCGGGCCGAGAAGGTGTCCGAGACGCAGCCGGCGCGGATGCCTTCGACCTTGTTGGCGCTCATCGCCATGCCCTGCCCGGTTCCACAGACGAGGATTCCGCGGTCGCTCTCGCCGACAGCCACCTTTCGGGCGACCTGGTGGGCGAAGTCTGGGTAGTCGACCGACTCGGGACCGTGGGTGCCCAGGTCGGTCACCTCGTGGCCCTGTGTGGCCAGCCTCTCGGTGAGGTGATCCTTCAAGTCGACGCCGGCGTGGTCGGCTCCAATAGCGATGCGCATGCTGAGGCTCCTGGTGAGGCCCTACTTGGCCTCCAAGCGGCTCATGGCGAGGCAGGCATTCGTTCCGCCGAATCCAAAGGCGTTGGACAGGCTTCGTTGGATTGGCACTTCCCGAGCCGTGTGGGGGATGTAGTCGAGATCACACTGGGGGTCCGGCTCATCGAGGTTGATGGTCGGAGGCAGTACCCCGCGGCGCAGCGCGAGCGCACAAATTACCGCTTCCAGTCCGCCCGCGGCCCCAAGGAGGTGCCCCGTCATGGACTTGGTCGAGGAGATCTGCAGCGTTCTAGCGTGGGTCCCAAAGATGCCCTTGATGGCCTTGGTCTCGGCCACGTCGTTAAAGGGCGTACTCGTTCCGTGGGCGTTGATGTAGTTGATGGCATCGGGATTCCAGCCGGCGTCGTCCAGGGCCCGCTGCATGCAGTCCATAGCCCCCTCACCGTCGGGAGCGGGTGCTGTCATGTGGTGGGCGTCGGAGTTGGCACCGTAGCCACTGATCTCACAGTAGATTCGGGCTCCCCGTGCACGGGCGTGTTCGTAGTCCTCCAGAATCACCACCCCGGCGCCTTCGCCTATGACGAACCCGTCCCGACCGGCTTCGAAGGGTCGGCTGGCGCGAGCAGGGTCGTCGTTGCGGACCGACAGGGCCCGCATTCGGGCGAAGCCGGCCACCGACAGTGGCACGACCGAAGCCTCCGCGCCGCCGGCGACTGCGATCTTGGCGTCGCCGTATTGAATGAGCCGGAAGGCCTCGCCAATGCTGTGGTTGCCGGTGGCACAGGCGCTCACGTGGCTGAAGTTGGGCCCCTTGGCTCCCAGCGCGATGCTCACGTGGCCAGCAGCCATGTTGACGAGGATTCTTGGGATTACGAAGGGGGAGATGCGCCGCGGACCCCGTTCGTTGAGCAGGGTCATGGCGTCAGCCATGGACTGAAGTCCACCTACGCCCGAGCCGATGTAGACGGCGACGTCCCGCGCGTTTTTATCGGTGATCTCTACGCCCGCATCCGCGACCGCCATGTGGGCCGCGACCAGCCCAAACTGGAGGAAGCGGTCGAGCTTCTTGACCTCTTTGGCTTCGATCCAAGGCTGGGGGTCGAAGCCCTTGACCTCGCCGGCGAACGTGACGGGGTAGTCGCTGGCGTCGAACAGACTGATGGGTCCCACCCCGCTGCGGCCGAGAAGGAGGCCCTCCCACAGTGCCTCGTAGTCGAGGCCAAGCGGGGACAGGGCTCCGACTCCGGTGACGACAACTCGGTTCTTCACGCTACGGGCTCCCGCGGGTGTCTTTTGGGAGGATGGCTAAACCACCAAGTACCCAAATTGCACGTCGGCCGGACGACCTGAGGCATACGCCCCCTGCCAGTCCGGCCCCTATTGCAACGATCTCAGCTGGCGAGGGGCCTAGCCGAGATGCGCCGTGATGTAGTCGATCGCGTTCTTTACGGTCTGGATTTTCTCCGCTTCTTCGTCGGGGATGTCGGTTTGGAAGGCGTCTTCCATCGCCATTACCAGTTCTACGATGTCGAGGCTGTCCGCCCCCAAATCGTCGATGAACGATGCCTCAAGGGCCATCTCGGCAGCGCTGATCTGCAACTGCTCGGCGATGATCTGCTTGACCCGATCTTCAATCGATTCGGACATGGTGAAATAACTCCTGAGTTCGTTAGGCTAAGGTGTTGATATGACGGGAGAAATACTCGTTCTCGTCCCGAGATGGCTGGATTGTACTCGGCCCGTTTGGCCATTTCAACTGTCGACTGATGCTCCGTCGGAATCGTCTGGGGCAGCGACCTCCGCTGCGGGGAGATTTGGGCAGGACTGGGGACCGGAGAGGGCCTCGCTCACCCCTTGTTCGGCGAAGGCGTGCCGGAGGCGGTCCACCAGGCCTCCATGGACGAGCTGGGCCGCACGTTCGATGGCGCTGGCAACGGTCTTTGGGTCGGCCGAACCGTGGCCAATTACCGCGCAGGCATCGATTCCGAGAAGGAGGCCACCCCCGTGTTTTTGCGAATCCAGGGTTCCCATGCGCTCATGCAGCTCGGGTTGGAGGAGAAAACCGCCGGCTCGGGCCCGGGGCGAAGCCTCGCTGGCTTCCGCCAACAGACGCTTTGCCTGGCGGGCCACCCCTTCGGCCGTCTTGAGGAGGATGTTCCCGGTCCACCCGTCGGTAACCATGACGTCTGCAGTCCCATCCATCAGCTGCGCGGGCTCCAGGTAGCCGACAAAGTCCAGTCCCGGTCGGTCGTGCAGCAGGGCTGCCGCCTCTCGGGTCAGCTCGGTACCTTTACTCTCTTCTTTGCCATTGGAGAGCAAGCCCACTCGGGGCTGCCCTTTGCCCAGGAGTACTCGTGCCAGCACGGTTCCCATCACGCCAAACTGGGCGAGCTGTTCCGGCTTGCACTCGACATTGGCTCCCACATCCAAGAGCGCTACTGGACCGGCGCGGCTAGGAAAGAGGACAGTCACGGCCGGCCGCAGGACGCCTTCGAGGCGATTGCAGACAAACATCCCCATGGCGAGGGCCGCGCCGGTGTTGCCCATCGTCACCACAGCGTCGGCTTGGCCGTTGCGGACCAGCTCGAAGCTCAGGCGGAGGGACGAGTTCTTCTTCCGGCGTAGGGCGTTGCGTGCGCCGTCCTCCATGTCGACCACCTCGGGGGCATGGTGCACGTGGACGGTTGGAGGCAGGCCCCCACGTTTGGCACTCTCTTCCCGGAGTACTGCTTCGTCCCCTACGAGGAGGACGTGGAGGTCGTTGCGGCTCGCGGCGACGGCACCAGCGACCGTAGGCACTGGCGCCCGGTCACCGCCCATCGCATCCACTGCGATTCGGACAGGCATGGGTGTTTGCAAAGCCCCAAGGGGCAGGACGGGGGGCTAGACCTCTTCTATGTCGAAGACCTTGCGCCCTCGGTAGGTCCCGCACTCCATGCAGACCCGGTGCCGCTCTTTCCAAGTGCTGCAGGTCTCACAGCGTACGAGTGCGGCGTTGAACTGGATGGCATCGTGAGCCCGCCGCATGTCGCGACGCCGCTTGCTCGTCTTTCTCTTCGGGACGGCCATGGTTCTGACTCTCCTTGAACTCCGAAATGCTTCGGAGCCGCGCCATTATGTCGATGAAGTCTCCGCTGTCAAGCACTTGCCGGACGAGCGTCGATGGTCTTAGTCCAGTTTGAGCCCCTGGAGAGCTGCCCATCGGTCATCTACCTCGGGTTTGCAGCTGCATGGTTCGTTGTTCAGTTCCGCACCGCAGCCCGAACACAGGCCCTGGCAAGCCTCCATGCACAGGGGTTTGACGGGGAGGGCAAGGCGTAGTTCCTCTTCGACGGTACTCAAGAGATTGATGGTCTTCCCGTCGAGGATAGAGCGCTCCAGGTCTTCGGAATTCAGCTCGACCTCATCGCCCGACCCCCCCAGCGGAGCCTCGCGAAGAAAGTGGTGCGTGAAGCGGTGCTTTACGGCCTGCACGTAGGAATCGGTGCAGCGGGCGCAGACAAGTACGACCTGCCCCTCCACCTGGCCGTTCAGGTCGACGCGGTCCGGCCACTTCTCGAGCTCCAGCTGCACGCGAGCCTGGGCTGTGTCGCCCTTGCCCTCGTCCAGACTCCAGAGGAGCTGCTGGACGCTGGGGTGGCGGTGGTCGATTTGGAGCTTGAATCCCCGTTCGGGGATCTCGTCGACTGCGATCCGGAGGGAGGGGTGTGCCATTGGTCGGTCTTGGGGCCTGAGTCGGCGGCTTGGGGCTTGGGGCTTGGGGCGAAGTCTAGACGACGGGTTGGGGGGTCTGCGTCGAGGTGTCGGTGGCGGCGCGGGCGCGTCGGATTCCCTCGACGATGCGGGCCAGGGT
>CAZQTQ010000082.1:275-12987 GCA_964596025.1 uncultured Rickettsiales bacterium | reverse complement strand
CAGTCCACCATCGATGAGCCCGGACCAACCCGCGCACAGTCCACCATCGATGAGCCGGGCGAGACCCGCACCCAGCCGATCGCCGAAGAGCCGGGTGCAGACCGGCCAGACGAGACGGTCGATGAGGGTGGAGAGCACCACCTCCTCGCAAGTGGGGCCCCCAGCGGTGCGGCAGAGTCCCTGGCCGGCATCGACATCCGAAGCGGCGGCGACCTCTCCCAAAGCCAGGCTGAAACCGAACGAGTGAATACAGTCGCCGACATGCCCTCGCCAGCCCTCGATTCCGGCACCGCGGAGATTGGCGGAGCCGTCGACGAGGCGGAGGCCCCAGAGGAAGCTGCGGAGGCCCCAGAGGAAGCTGCGGAGGCCCCAGAGGAAGCTGAAGGGCTGCCAGAGCCGGTTGTTCTACCGCCCGGCTCCAGCGACTCCATGTTCGCACCGGGAACCTTCAAGGTGCCGTCACTCGACGAGAGCGCCGAGCTGGTGGCCGCAGCCAACGAAGACGAAGAGTCCGACGAAGACGGCGGGTTCCAAGACGAGCCGACCCAAGACGACCCCGAAGAGATAGAAACAACACGGGCTGTAAAGGATGCTAGCGCTGGGGACGACCCCTACGCGGAGGCGGGAGCCGCCAGTGCTTCCGACACCGAAGCCTCGGAGAGCGAGGAGCCCGACGCCGATCCACCCGACGCCGACGACCCCTACGCCGATCCACCCGACGCCGGCGACCCCGACGCCGATCCACCCGCCAGCGACGACCCCGACGCCGATCCACCCGCCAGCGCCAGCGACGACCCCGGCGCCGATCCACCCGCCAGCGACGACCCCTACGCCGAGGCAGACTCGCCCGATCGAAAGACCTCAGGCTTCGATGACCTGGACGACGATGGCTTCGACGAAGACGAATTCTTTAACCAGTTGCCCCAGGGCCAGGCGCCCTTCAAGAAGCGTTCGTTCAAGTGGGCCGCAGTAGCACTCGTCCTCGCCCTCGGCGGCGGAGGTGCATGGTGGTTCTTCATGGGCTCCAGCCCCACGCCCGACGCCCCCCAAGGCCCGCCCCCCAACCGGGATGCGGCGGCGGACGCGGGCCAAGCGAAGGCAGTCAGCATAGAAAACCGGCCAGCGCCCGGACCCCAGAAACCCCCGAGACCGGCACCCCCTCCGGTGATCGAGGGCGGCGCAGGACCCGGCGGGGTCATCGAAGCCGATCCCCCCGAGACCGAACCCGAGGTCGAAGTCAGCTGGTCCCTCCGTGACGCCGTCCCCAAACAGAAGCCCAAGGCGCGCAAGAAGAAGAAGAGCAAGGTGAAGGCCCCCCCCAAGCCGAAGGCGACCATCAACCACGTCGCCCTCGGCGACGAGGCCCTGGTTACCGGCGACTTCGCCAGCGCGGCTCAGGCCTTCCAAACCGCGCTGCGCGCCGACCCCCGCAACTTCCACGCGGCCCTGCAGTTGGGCTGGGCAAGCATCGAGATCGGCCGCAGCGGGGACGCAATCGCCGGCTTCACCAAGGCCTTGACGCTGCGCTCGGCCAGCGCTGAGGCTCACTACGGACTAGGGCTTGCTTACCAGGGCCAGGGTCGTGTAGAGCAGGCTGTCGCTGAGTACGAGAAGGTGCTCAGCCTCGATCCAGACGGGCGGGATTCCGCAGAGGTCCGCGCCCTCCTTCGGCAGTTGAACTGAGTCCGGGCCGCTCCCGGGCCATACCCCGAGGAGCCCATGTCCCACCGCATCCCCTCCGAAGAGGATTACTTCGCCAGGATCGAGGCGGAGAAGCTACGGCGGATCGCCGCTCGAATGGATCAGGAGAAGGCAGCCGCAAGGGACGAGGCGCGCCGCCAACTGCACCACCTGCACTGCGGCAAGTGTGGGGACTCCATGATGACCACCCGCTTTCGGGGCGTCGCCATCGAAGTCTGTCCAAGCTGCGGGGCAGTGTTACTCGATCCAGGCGAGCTTGAGCAGTTGGCCGGAGAAGAACGAGACACCATCCTGACAACGTTGGCCGACATGTTCCGCGTCGGCACGAATGCCTGAGGGAGGACCGTGACTACCATCGATTTGGACACCGTCCGGCACGTAGCCGGCTTGGCCCGCCTTCACTTCAGCCCCCAAGAAGAGCGAAAGATGGTCGAGGAACTGGGGACCATTCTCGGCCACATAGACGTCCTCAATCGCCTGCCGGCCGGCGACGACTACACCGGTCTGCAGCGTCCGACTCCCCTACGGGAGGACCGCGTGACCACAGAACGTCGACCAGAGGCCATGCTCGCAACGGCCCCCGACCGAATCGACACCTTCATCCGCGTGCCGGCCGTTCTGGGCGGCCCGACCAACTCCTGAGTCGCAGAGGTCGGCATGCATTCCACCCTCAGTCTTAGTTCGATTCGGACTGGCCTGGCTGAGCGGTCCACCACCTCGGTCGCGCTGGTCGAGGAGGCACTGGACCAGGCCGAGGCCCACAAGGACCTGAACATCTTCTTGAGCTTGGATGCCGAGGGCGCCCGCGCCGCGGCAGCAAAGGCCGACGACGAGCGGGCAGCGGGCACCCTCCGCGGACCCCTTCACGGGGTCCCGATAGCCATCAAGGACAACCTCTGCGTGGACGGACTGCCGGTTACCTGCGCCAGCCAGATTCTCTCCAGCTTCGTCGCTCCCTACGACGCCACCGTAGTCACCCGTCTTCGCGATGCCGGCGCCGTCATCCTCGGGAAGACCAACCTCGACGAGTTCGCTATGGGCTCATCGAACGAGAATTCCGCCTTTGGCCCCGTCCTCAACCCGGTCGACCCCACGCGAGTTCCTGGCGGCAGCAGCGGTGGTTCGGCCGCGGCGGTAGCGGCAGGAATTGTGCCGCTGTCCCTCGGAAGCGACACGGGGGGCTCAGTCCGCCAACCGGCTGCCCTCTGCGGAGTCGTGGGGGTCAAGCCAAGCTACGGACGGGTCTCCCGGAATGGCCTGGTCGCCTTCGGCAGCAGCCTCGATCAAGTCGGCCCCCTTGCGAGCGACGTTGCCGGAGCCGCCGCCCTCCTCGAAGCCATCGCAGGGCCCGACCCCATGGACTCCACCTGCTGGCCTGAAGCACCAACAGAACGCTGGACGGACGGTCTTGACACCGACTCTGGCCCAATTCGGGTCGGCCTCCCCCGCGAGTACGTGGACGGCCTAACCGACGATGCACGCCAGGCCCTGATGAGCCCGATCGAGGCCCTGAACGACGCAGAAATCGTACCGATCGAGCTGCCCCACACCGAATATGCCGTGGCGACCTACTACATTCTCGCCAGTGCTGAAGCTTCGGCCAACCTCGCCCGCTATGACGGCATACGCTACGGACAGCGCGTCCAAGAAGAGGGGGCTGGCCTCCAGCAGGTCTACACCGAAAGCCGCAGTCAGGGCTTCGGCGACGAGGTCAAGCGGCGCATCATGCTCGGGACCTTTGCGCTCTCGGCCGGCTACTACGACGCCTACTACGGTAAGGCCCAGCAAGCCCGGGCCGCGATCAACGCCGACTTCGAGGCCGCCTTTGAGAGTGTCGACGTCCTAGTCGGATTGACCTCACCGACAACCGCCTTTCCACTTGGCGACCGCAGCAATGACCCCCTTGCGATGTACCTTTCGGACATCTTCACCATTCCTGCGAGCTTGGCCGGCATCCCCGCCCTCTCACTTCCCGCGGGAACCGATGGCCAGGGTCTTCCCTGGGGACTCCAAGTCCTCGCACCGCGTTGGCAGGAGGGAGCGATGTTCCGCTTCGCCGCCCGGGTCGAACGGGCGATCGCCGCCCTAGGAGGCTCGGCGTGAACACCGTCTATGAGCCCGTCATCGGCCTGGAAATCCATACCCAACTCAAGACCGAGAGCAAGCTGTTCTGCGGTTGCCCGACAACCTTTGGCGGCGAACCCAACCACCACACCTGTCCCCTGTGCATGGGCATGCCCGGAACCCTTCCGGTACTCAACCGGAAGGCGGTCGAGTTCGCGGTCAAAATTGGGCTCGCTGTTGGCTCCACGGTCCACCTGAAGTCGGTCTTCTCCCGGAAGAACTACTTCTATCCGGACCTGCCCAAGGGCTACCAAATCAGCCAATTCGACAAGCCGATCTGCACCGGAGGCGGGCTGTTTATCGAGACCAAAGAGCGAGGCCGACGCTGGGTCCGCATCCACCGAATCCACATGGAGGAGGACGCGGGCAAGTCCACCCACACCGGGGCGGGCAGCTCTAAGGTGGACCTGAACCGAGCCGGCGTCCCGCTGTGCGAGATCGTCAGCGAAGCGGACATTCGCAGCCCGGAAGAGGCCATGGCCTACATGAAGGCCATCCGCTCCATTCTCCGCTACCTCGAGGTCAGCGACGGCAACATGGAGGAGGGCTCTCTTCGCTGCGATGCCAACGTCTCCATTCGACCCGCCGGAACCGAGCCTTTTGGCACCAGGACCGAGCTGAAGAACATCAACAGCTTCAAGTTCGTGGGCCAGGCCCTGCACTACGAGATCCAGCGCCAGACCGAGCTGCTTCAGAGCGGCGGAGAAGTCGAGCAAGACACCCGCCTCTGGGACACGAAGAAGCAGGTGAGCCTGCGAATGCGTGGCAAAGAAGACGCACACGACTACCGCTATTTTCCCGAACCCGACCTCATTCCCCTGGTCTTGGATCCTGCACGAATCGAGGAGCTGAAAAGCACGCTCCCCGAGCTGGCGGACGATCGGGCCAAGCGCTTTGAGGCCGACTACGGACTTCCCTCCTACGACGCGGGCGTACTCTGCGCGGAAAAGGCGCTCGCCGATTTCTTCGAGGCTGGCGCAAAGCGGATTGGGGGGGACAAGCGTCAGACCAAAGCCCTGTCCAACTGGATCATGGGCGAGGTCTTGCGCCGCCTAAAGGACGAGGGCAAGAGCATCACTGAGGCTCCCATAGGCCCCGGACGCATCGTCGAACTGGTCCAGCTCATCGAGGAGGGCACGATCTCCGGGAAGATCGGCAAGAAGGTCTTCGAGGAGATGTGGGTTGCCGACCAGAGCCCCGCCTCGATCGTCGAGGCCAAGGGATGGAAGCAGGTCTCCGACAGCGGCGCCATCGATGGGGTTATCCAGGCGATCCTGGAGAAGCACACGGAGGAGGTGGAGCAGTATCGAGGCGGTAAGGCAAAGCTCTTTGGCTTCTTCGTCGGCCAGGTCATGCGGGAGATGCGCGGGCAGGCCAACCCCAAGCTTGTCAACGAGCGCCTCCGCGACCTCCTCGACGAACACTAGGGCATCCCGAGTCCACCCCCCCGGGACACTGCCCCACTGTGACCGCAGTGCGTCGGCTAAGAATCCTCGCTTCGGGCATCAATCCGCCCTATCGTGTGATCTTGCCGCGCCCGTGTGGGCGGCTATGATGGTCGTAGCGTAGCGGTGGAGCAGCCCCTCGATGGCGACTCCAGAGTGCGCTACTCAGGGATGGAATTTATGGTCGGCTGGGTCAAGCAGGTGCTTCTCTTCGGTGCGTTTTTCTGCCTCGCTGCGCCCTTTGCGCTTGGCGCCTGCGCGAACCAAGAGCCTATCGTCGCAGTCAACCAGCCACCAGTGGTACGCATCTTCGCGCCCATCGACGGCATGGTCGCCTCGCACGGCGACACCCTCAACCTCAGCGGCTCCTGCATCGACCCCGAAGGCCTCGAAGAGCACATCCAGGTGCTCTGGACCTCCGACCTCGACGGCGAGCTCGACCTCAGTATCCCGGACGAACAAGGCAACGTCGGCTCTACCGTGTTCTCGCTGAGCGGCGGCACCCACATCATCACGCTGACTTGCACCGATGAGGCGGGAGTCTCGGCGGCAGACAGCCGCGAGATCCTCGTCAACCCCAATGAGCCGCCTTCGGTCCAGATCGACGAACCCGACAGCGGTGACTCCTTTACGACAGACGAGACCATCACCATGCAGGTGACGATCCGCGACGACGTCGACCTGCCGGAAACCCTGGTGGTCGCGATTCAGAGCGATCTCGACGGGGAGGTCGCCGCGGACCTCGTTCCCGACTCCAACGGCCAAGTAGTGGCCGTTTTCGCCCTGCTTGGCGGCTCCCACCTGGTCGAGGTCAGAGCCACCGACCTCGAAGGTGGCGTGGGGACGTCTACCGTGGCCGTCGAGGTCTTTTCCGACCACCTCCCGCCAGACTGCGAGATTTCTGAACCGTTGGACGAGGCGTTCCAGCAGGGCGAGAGCGTCCTCTTCCAGGGCCAGGTCAACGATCCCGACGTGGCGGCCGAAGAACTTACGGTGCGCTGGGCCACCGATCTGGACGGTGAGTTCGCCGTACTCCAGTCCGATAGCAGCGGAAGCGTCGAGACCTGGTACGCGGGCCTGAGCGTCGGCGACCACATTCTGACGATGACGGCGATCGACGAGGAGAACTTCGAGTGCACGGCGGACACCCCCTTGCGGGTTTGCGAGGCCAACGGCCCACCCGATGTCACCCTGGTCGAGCCCTCCGCCGAACTGGCGGTGGCGGGCACACCAGTGACCTTCTCCGGCTCCGCAGCTGACGACTCCACTCCGGCGGACAACCTCGAGGTGATCTGGGAGTCGGACGTAGATGGCATCTTCAACACCGACGGCCCCGATGCAATGGGCCAGCTCTACTTCCAGTTTGACCAGCTAACCCCGGGCTCCCACGCCATCACGCTGCGCGTGGACGACACCTGCGGCCACGAAGTCACCCGCTCCCTGACCCTGCTCGTCGTGGTGGACGAGGATGGCGACGGCCACTGGGCTGGCCCCTGGGGCGACGACTGCGACGACCAGAGCGAGTTCGTCAACCCCACCGCTGAAGAAGTGCCCTACGACGGAATCGACCAAGACTGCAGCGGCGCGGACCTGACCGACCTCGACGGCGACGGCTACGACAGCACCGCAGTGACCGGTGGAGATGACTGCGACGACAGCGATCCCGGCATCAATCCCAGCGGCACCGACGTCCCCTACGACGGCATCGATCAGGACTGCTCCGGCTACGACGCCATCGACCTAGACGGTGACACCTACGACGGAAGCATCAATGGCGTCGACTGCGACGACAACAACGCCGCAGTGAACCCAGGCGCCGCCGACATCCCCTACAACAACATCGATGAGGACTGTTCGGGCGCCGACCTCGTGGACGTCGACGGCGACGGCTTTGCCGCAATTGCTGGCGGTGGTACGGACTGCGATGACAACGCGTTCGGCATCTACCCCGGCGCGCCAGAGACGCCCTACGACGGCATCGATCAGGACTGCAACGGCTACGACCTGCTCGACGCAGACGGCGACACCTTCACCGGGCTCTCCGGCGGCGGCAACGACTGCGACGACGCCAACCCGTCGGTCTACCCCGGCGCCCCGGAGACCCCCTACGACGGCATCGACCAAGACTGTTCGGGTGCCGACTGGGACGACGTCGACGGCGACGGCTACACCGGCTACGCGGCCGGCGGGACCGACTGCGACGACAACAACCCCACGGCTTACCCCGGCTCCACGGAGATCGCCTACGACGGTGTCGACCAGGACTGCGCAGGAGGCGACCTAGTCGACGTGGACGGCGACAGCTTCGCGGCGGAGATCGCGGGCGGGACCGACTGCGACGACTACGACATCCTGACCAACCCCTTCGCGGCCGACATCCCCTACGACGGCATCGATCAAGACTGCAACGGCTCAGACCTCATCGACGTGGACAACGACGGCTACATCGCCGTAGTCGCCGGCGGAACCGACTGCAATGACTACCTGCCGACGGTCTACCCCGGAGCACCCGAGGTTCCGTCCGATGGGCTGGACAACGACTGCAACGGCTTGATTGACGACGTCACTCCGACCGCGGTACCGGATCTGGACGGCAACCCCTACCTCTGCCTGCCGATCCCGATCACCGGCTCGGGCTCCTATGCGCCCCCTGGCCCGCCGCTTACCTACCTTTGGGCCCTCAGCGCGAAGCCCACAGGCTCGACGGTAAGCGATGCCGACATCGCTGATGTTACGGCCATGAACACGACCTTTACGCCGGACATGGTGGGCGTCTTCCTCCTCTCACTGACCGTGACCCAGGGCACAGACAGCCACACCGACTTCCTGGTCATCGACGTTGTGACCGACCCGACCAACCAAGACCCCGTAGCCGACGGGGGCTCGGACGTGTCCGCTTCCTCCAGTGTGAGTCCGAGCTACAACTACTACAGCTACGTCTGCCCCAACTGCTCGAGCCAGACCGTCTCGCTGAACGGCTCCGCTTCGTCCGATCCCGACGGCAATCCCATCGAGTACCAGTGGACAGTGATCTCGGGCAACGCGTCCGTGTCCAGCCCGACCTCGGCCACGACAAACGCCAGCCTGAACGGCGGTTCCGTCTCCTACAATTCGACAAGCACTTGGACCTACACCTTCCAGCTGCAGGTCACGGACTGCGAGCTGGCGAGTTCGACAGACATCGTCAACGGGACCTACTCCTGCTCCTGCAACTAGGGGACTGAGGACCCGAGGCCGCCCTCAGCGGCTCTCTTCTAGCGCTTTGGCTAGCTGTCGACCGATGAGCGCGTAGCCGTGCGTCGTTGGGTGGCCGTCCGGAATGAGCAGCGCCTCCCAGCGAACCCCTTCCTCGAGCGCTTGCCGGAACACCGGCCGAGGATCCAACCAGGGCATGCCCAGCTCATCAGCACTGGCAGCAACCGCCCGCGTGAGCTCGGGGTGCGCGTCGGGCTGGGGGTAGCCCAGGACCAGCAGAGGAACTCGCCGTTCCTGGGCGAGCGAGGCCGCCCGCCTCAGATCCGCCCGCAAGAGGCGGGTGTCACCGGGGTCAACCCAGTCTTGCACCGAGATGGTCACCTGAGGACGCAGGGGCGGAGGTCGCAGGTCCTCAGAGGCCTGAGCCTCTGGGGGCGAAGGTGTGCTCGGTGCCGCTGTAAGCCTTTGCTTGGATGCACAGAACGCCTGCCCCGAGGCCGCGAGTACCGCTCCGGGGTCGATCTCGAGCGCCTGAGCAAACCAAGAGCCTCCTACCTCGCAGTCGTCGGCTTGGGCCGCCAACCACCCCCTCAGCGCCCACGCGGTCGGAGTCGTCGAGCTGTCGCGCAGGGCCAGGCCCAGCTCTTCTTCCACCGTTGACGCCTCCCCGGACTCCCATGCGAGCAGCGCCAATCCGAGGTGGCTCCATCCCAGGAGGTGCGGCGCAATGTGGATGGCCTCGCCGCTCCGATTCGCCTCGGCAAAGGCAGAAGCAGCCTCTTCCGTACGCCCCAGAGCCCGCAAGGTCCAGCCGCGACCGTCCCACCCATAGGGAACGACGCTTCCCATGCGGGCAGTGCCCCCCTCTTCCCCCAGACCAGCCAAGGCATCGAAGTGGGCCAATGCCGCCTCGTACGCGTCCTCATCCCATAGAAGCCAGGCCTCCAGGAGGCGGCCAAAGGGAGCAAGGTCATCCTTCTGCGCCCGCTTGGCCGCATCGCGGGCACGAGCGTTCTGCCCGGAGGCCCGCAGAGAAAAGCCGCGGGCCAAGCCCAAGGCCGGCGGGCCAAGCCCCCCGGCCTCGGCTTGGTCAAAGAACGTCACTGCCCTCTCGTGCCGCCCGACCCGCAGGTGCGACAGCGCCAAACCCAGCGGGGCCCAGCTCGAATCGGGCCGAAGTTCGCGGGCCTCCTCAAATTGGGCCTGCGCGCGATCCGGTAGGCCCTCGTCCAGGTGCTGAAATCCCTCTGCCAGCTTGCGACAAGCCCGATCGTCGGCGCGTGGGGGACGCAAACGCAAAACCCCATTCCGAAGGGCCCGATAGACCCGAGACTTCCGGAGAACCTGCAACACCCACGGAGGACCGAAGGCTGGCTCATCTGGGAGGCAGAACTGGCCCGACTGGCCCAGCCAGCGGCTGTTGTTGATGCCCGCCAGGACGACGACCCAGTCGGGCTCGCCCTCGCCCTCTCGCAGGGCTGCCTCCAGTCGATCGACAATCTCGGTGGAGTTCAGCCCCGGCGCGGCCTCGTTTCGGAGGGTCACCGACCGTCCCAGGGCTCGGCTGAGTTCCGTCACGGCGACGGCGGGGTAGGACTCCCGCGCCGGTTCTCCAGCACCGATACCGACGGTGTAGGAGTCCCCAAAAGCCCACAACTCCAGGGCTGACCCCGCTCCCTCAGCCGGAGGCCCGGAAATACCGGAGTCCGCGTTGCGCCCCTGCCACTGGGCCCTCAGGATCTGTCCCGCCGCCCACAGCCCGGCCTCGGCCGCCACGAGAATCAGCATCGTTGCCACGAGGCCAAAGACCACGGACGTTTGAGAGCTAAGAGGTCGCGGGTGCGCCATGAGCCTGATTCTACTGCTTGGCGGCGCACGCTCGACAGTGGCCCCTCCACCGTGGGAACCTCCCCCGCATGCTGCTCCCCAGCTTCCGGCTACTCTTCGCACTCGCGTTTGCCCTGACCTTCGGCGCGGGCTGCACGACCCCCCTGGAACGAGCGCGTCAAGCCCAATCAGATGGCGACCACGAGAGTGCTGCTGCTCTCCTGTTGGAGGCAGCTGCCGCCGAGCCTTGCCCAAAGCGTGGGGAGCTTCTGCTCGAGCGAGCCACACTCCAGGATCTGTCGAGCAACCTCGCCCGGTCGGGTGAAGCGGTCCACCGAGCGGTCGCCGCCTGTCCCAGCTACGCCCCCGCCCGCTGGGCGTTGGCTCAACTCCTCCTAGAGCAGGGGAAGAGCGAAGAAGCCTTGGCCGAAGCCCTCGAAGTCCGAGAGCAGTTCCCGGAGGCCGCGGCGATGACCGAGGCGATCGAAGCCCAACAGGCCAAGGAGCAGCAACTGCGCACGGCAGACCACGACCTCGTTCGGGAACTCCGAAGAGCCCTAAATCTCGAGACGAAGGACGAACCCCTGCCAAGCCAAGACCCAGGACACTTCAAGAGGCAGGTCCCCCTGCCCATGACACTCGACTATGCGGTGCACCTGGAGGCCTCTGCTCCCCAAGCCTTCTCCATCGACTGGAAGGAGCGCCTGAGCTACCAGGGTGATCCGGCCGCCGATTCCTATCGACTGGTTCGCTTTCTGGAGGCGCCGGACATCGACCGAGAGCTGCCGGTTTACTTCCGGCTCGAGCTCGCCAATCAGAAGCTGCCGATGCGCTTCACCATCGATTCCCGCGGCAGCGTCGTCGACGCGAGCTGGCAGTCCGAGGGGCCCAATCGGGGCATGCGCCCGGAGATGCTCAAGCCCGCAATCGAGGGAGCCCTGAAGCGGCGAAGACTCTTCGATCCCGGGGAGACCGGTGCGCGGAAGCCGGGAGACCGCTGGGGGGGCGAGACAATCCGGATCGTGGACGGCAAGCCGGTGCCGGTCGAGTACAACAGCGAGGCGATCTCGTGGGTCAGAACCCTGGGGATCGCCACCCTGCACATCCGGACCAAACTCCACGGAGAGGGCTACCGCGGGTCCGAAGAGGTCTGGCTCCACCCCGAGACTGCCGTGGAGGTCCGCTGGCGAAGGCACCACGCCTACGGCATCGAAGCAAAGAGGTTCTACGACCAGTGGGATGAACTGCGTGAAGGAGCCCTCGTGGCCGTCGGAGGCATCGAGTGAGCCCTCCACCTCTCGCCCAGCCTGCTAGCCTCGGAGAGCCTATGGCGTCTATCCATCACACCTCATCTCGGCCCATGGTGGCCCTAATCGCCGCCCTGTCCCTCATCTCAAGCGTTCACTGTGGCCCCACCGGGGACGACGACGACACCGCCAGCGACGACGACGACACCGGAGGCGACGACGACGACACCGGCGACGACGACTCCTCAGGTGGTGACGACGACGACTCTGCAGGGCTCAGTTCCTGCCCCAGCAATCTCAGCGAGTTCACGGAAGAAGAAGACAACGGCACCCCGGAGACGGCCATGGACTTGGGCACGTCCAGCGGCTTTTGTATTCAGGGCAACGCCAACTGCGGCGACGGGTTGGGCGCCTACGACGACCTCGATTTGTTCCGCTTCCAGTTGCCCGAACAGGCCCTGGCCATCGTCATCTTGGAGTGGTCGACCGAAGCGGACTTTGATCGCTACGTCTGGCGGGCGGAAGACTACGCTCCCGACGCGGGAAACCCGCTCCTCTCCTACGAGGACGGCTTCGCCCAGTCCGAAGAGGGCGTTGTGCTGCTCGACGCCGACGAAGACTACATCCTAGAGATCGGCTGCTGGGCCGGAGACGACGGTCCCTACCGCGTCACAATGACGACCGAGAGCGAGGGGGACGACGACGACTCCACGGGAGGGGACGACGACGATTCCACGGTCGACTATGGCTCGGACTGGGAGAGCCTGTATGAAGTCGTCATCGAGCCCTCGTGCAGCTGCCACGTTGGGGGCAGCTCCGGGGGCCTCGAGATGCCCGACGCCAATACGTCCTACAACAACCTGGTGGGGATCGCCGCCTCGAACGCTTCCATGTACCGAGTGGCACCCGGAGACGCGACCCAGAGCTACATCATGCACAAGCTGGACGGCACCCAGAGTACGGTGACCGACGGCGGGGGTCTGCAGATGCCCCGAAACCTGCCCCCACTGGCCGAGGCAGCCCGCGACGCCCTTCGGGCCTGGATTAATGCCGGAGCAGCCCTGACAGCGGGAGATGACGACGACTCCACCGGCGACGACGACGACTCCTCAACCGGAGACGACGACGACTCCTCAACCGGAGACGACGACGACTCCTCAACCGGAGACGACG
>CAZQTQ010000082.1:0-175 GCA_964596025.1 uncultured Rickettsiales bacterium | reverse complement strand
ATGACTCCTCGACAGGAGACGACGACGACTCCGGTAGCTGAGAGACCACACCCTCTCGGTTGACAAGCTGCGGCCCGATTGGAATGGTGGCCCCGCTTCTTTTCCGATGCCAACTCAGCATCCGAGCTACCTGGCATGATGGACGCTGACGCGTCATCGGAGACCCCATGTCCCT